>CAYVKX010000063.1:0-11533 GCA_964452095.1 uncultured Weeksellaceae bacterium | reverse complement strand
TCAGAAACAAAATAACCGAATCCTACATCACTTAACATGGCGGTAAAATCTGTTAGGTTTAGATTAAAATTGGAGGCAGTTTGCTTATTGTAGATATCGTTATATGAACCCCCTCCTATCCCTTCCATATCAGTAACAGCTGTAGAAGAGAAACCAAGACCTGTACCAAGATGAACTAAGAAAGTTCCTTTGTCGGATTGTGCAGAAAGCCCTATTGTTAAAAGCCCTGTACACATAATTGTAATTAATTTTTTCATTGTTTTAAGTTTTTAAGTTAATATTAATTATTATGGCAACAAACATACGAAATAAAAATCTTAATTTATCTAAGGGTTTTGCTTATTGAGGTAAAGCTTATAAGTGTAACAAGTACAGTTGTTTATGAAAAATGGGGGGGGGGTAAGTCGTTTTTTAATTTTGAAATAATTAAAAGATTTAATCGATTTTCTTTGATGATGTGGTGATTAAAAGACAGTAATTAGTAGATAGACCATAGAAATTAGAAAAAAGAAAGTGACTAGTGAAGTAGGGGTTAGCCAATAGCTAACAGCTAACAGCCAACTCTTCTAAAATAGCAATTGCCGATTTTGCAATAATTGTTCCAGGACCAAAAATTCCGCTTACTCCTGTCTCATATAGGAAATCATAATCTTGCTTTGGAATAACTCCTCCAGCAATTACCAAAATATCGCTTCTTCCCATGTTTTTTAAAGCCTTAATTACTTTCGGTACAAGGGTTTTGTGTCCGGCTGCTAAAGAGGAGATTCCCAGAATATGCACATCATTTTCTATGGCTTGCTTTGCTACTTCTTCTGGGGTTTGAAATAGTGGGCTGATATCTACATCAAAGCCCAAATCGGCAAAGGAAGTAGCCACAATTTTAGCCCCTCTATCGTGTCCATCTTGCCCCATTTTAGCAACCATTATTCTTGGTCTTCTGCCTTTTTCTGTGGCAAATTTATCTGCTAAGTTTTTTGCTTCTTTGAAGTATTTATTATCTTTTATTTCCATTTTATATACGCCCGTTATTAACTTGTTATCTGCCTTGTATCTTCCAAATTCCTTTTCCAAAGCATCTGAAATCTCACCCAAAGTTGCTCTTTGCTTTGCAGCTTCTATCGCCAAACTTAATAAATTTTTGCTATTACTTTTACAAGCATCAGAAAGTGCATTAAGTGCAGCATTTACTTTTTCTGAATTTCTTTCTTTTTTTAATTTTTCCAATCTACTTATTTGTGCTTTTCTTACGGCAGTATTATCTACTTTCAGAATTTCAATATCCCTTTCTTTTTCTTTCGATTGAAAAGCATTTACCCCAACTATTATGTCTTTTCCAGCATCAATTCTAGCTTGTTTTCTAGCAGCCGATTGCTCAATTCTCATTTTTGGAATCCCTGTTTCAATGGCTTTTGCCATACCTCCCAATTCTTCTATTTCCTGAATATGCTTCCAAGCTTTTTCTGCAATTTCAGAGGTAAGATATTCCACATAATAAGAGCCGCCCCAAGGGTCAACCGTATCGCAAATTTCAATATTGTTTTGCAAATAGATTTGCGTATCTCGTGCAATTTTTGCTGAAAAATCGGTAGGTAATGCAATAGCCTCATCTAGTGCGTTGGTGTGCAAACTTTGCGTTCCTCCCATTATAGCCGCCATTGCTTCCACAGTTGTACGCGTGATATTATTGAAAGGATCTTGCTGAGTTAGGCTCCATCCAGAAGTTTGACAATGCGTTCTCAGTGCCATGGATTTAGGATTTTGAGGATTGAATTGCTTGATGAGTTTTGCCCAAAGCATTCTTGCAGCTCGCATCTTTGCAATTTCCATAAAATGATTCATTCCTATTCCCCAAAAGAAAGATAGTCGGGGAGCAAAATCATCAATTTTAAGCCCTGATGCAATGCCTGTTTTCACATATTCCAAGCCATCAGCAAGCGTATAAGCTAATTCAATATCGGCTGTTGCTCCTGCCTCTTGCATATGATAACCAGAAATACTGATGCTATTAAACTTTGGCATATTTTCTGAGGTAAATTTGAAAATATCAGAAATAATACGCATAGAATATTTTGGCGGATAGATATAAGTATTCCGCACCATAAATTCTTTCAAAATATCATTTTGAATGGTGCCTGTAAGTTTTTCCAAATCAACTCCTTGCTCTAGGGCTGCTACAATATAAAAAGCTAAAATGGGCAAAACTGCTCCATTCATTGTCATAGAAACCGACATTTTATCTAGAGGGATTTCATCAAACAGAATCTTCATATCTAAAACCGAATCAATTGCTACTCCTGCCATTCCTACATCTCCTTCTACTCTTGGGTTGTCTGAATCATAACCTCTGTGTGTTGCTAAATCAAATGCAACCGAAAGTCCTTTTTGTCCGCCAGCCAAGTTTTTTCTGTAAAAAGCATTGGACTGTTCTGCTGTGGAAAATCCAGCATATTGCCGAATAGTCCAAGGTCTTGTTACATACATTGTGGAATAAGGACCCCTTAAAAATGGAGGGATTCCAGCAATAAAATTGTTGTGATTTTCTTCTTGCTTGTTGAAGATATTTGGAATTTCAATTTGCTCGGCAGAAAGCCAAGTGTTTGTTTTTTTGCTTGCAGTCCTGCTTTGAGAAATATTAAAATCTTTTAAAAGTTCAGCCGTAAGATGTTCAATAAAATAAGTGCCGGCAGCTGGATCTTGCACTTTATCTAAAAAGCTTTCATTTCTTAAAACTGTTTGCTGATTTCTTGATAGTCGCTCAGAAAAATCGGTGGGAGTTTCAAAGCCAGAATTATAAGAGTTTACTAGAATAGAATCTGCTCCTCCAAAAATAGCAGACATTAAGGTAGTAGTGCTTGCAATCAAATTGTTGTAAGCATTTTCTTTTTGCTGATTTTTTGTGGAAGTTTCAGCAAAAATAAATGGATTAATTCCTGTTTTGTCTTTCCATAAAATTCTAAAAGCCCTGAGTTTAGCAATTTCCAGAAAATAATTTTCTGAAATATTAAAATGAAACTGTATATTACCTTGCTGCTTTTTTCCTTTTTCAAAAGTATCTTTTATTTGTACTTTGGCAGAATTTCCTTCTGCAAAAATAGTGGAGCAGTAGGAGGGATGCGAGAAATTTTCCATTCCTTGAAAAGCTCCATTTACTTTTTTATCTGCAATAAAAGTTATCCATTTACTTGCAAAATCAGCAGTGTAATTTTTAAAGTCAATTCTAATATGCTCAATGGAAATATCCTTTAAAAGAATTTCCAAATTATTCGGATTACAAAAGCAAAGTGCACTTACTTCATTTTCAAGGGCTAAAAGTGCTTTTTGATTAGCAGTTACAGCATCAGTAGCATCAATTAGTTGGCAAGTATTCCAAGAATTTTCTTTGCTAAGAGGATGGTTTTGCTCTGTATTATCCTTAAGGTAAAAGGGTAAAACCCCATCATTATTTATTAGAGAATTAAAATCTTTTCCTTTTAGATCTGCTTTTATTTTCCCCTCCCAATCTTTTGAATTTTGGGGTTTAAATTCATCAAAAAGATTATTCATTTTCCTTTTTTTCTCTAACAATAAATAAATCCTCATTATCCTTTTTCATCAAAAACCTTTCTCTTGCAAATCGTTCTTGCTCCTCAGGGGTGTTATTCAAATCATAGATTTTTGTGCTGTCTTTTTCAATTTCAGATTTGTAAAACTCTTGCTGCTGTTTTAAATCTTTAAATTCATTATTCATTTTTATCTGAGTAAAAATATCAAAAGTATCGATAAAAAATATCCAAACCAAGAAGACAACAAAAGTAATTAGGTATTTGTTGCGCAAAGGAGTTGGAAGTTTCTGGTATAAATCTTTTATTCTTTTCACAGCAGCAAAATTAAATAAAAAAAGCCCACCATAGATGAGCTTTTATTTTTGTTTAAAACTTACCCTAAAAAAGGATACTTATAATCAGTAGCAGGCACAAAAGTTTCCTTGATTGTTCTTGGAGAAACCCATCTTAAAAGATTTAGGATAGAACCAGCCTTGTCATTTGTTCCTGACCCTCTAGCTCCACCAAATGGTTGTTGCCCAACAACAGCTCCAGTTGGCTTGTCATTAATGTAGAAGTTTCCTGCTGCATTTTCTAAGGCTTTAGTTGCGTATTCAGCAGCATATCTGTCAACCGATAAAATAGCACCTGTTAAAGCATATTCTGATGTGTTATCTACTAATTCAAGCGTTTCTTCCCACTTGTCAGCATCATATACATAAATGGTCATTACAGGCCCGAAAATCTCTTCAACCATAGTTTTGAATCTTGGATTAGTCGTTAAAATAATTGTTGGCTCTATAAAGTAACCAGTTGATTTATCATACCCACCGCCAGCAATAATTTCTGCATCATCAGCATTTTTCGCATAATCAATATAAGAAGAAATACTATCAAATGCTTTTTCAGAAATTACGGCATTTATAAAGTTTGAAGTGTCTTCAGGAGATCCCATTTTAAATTCTTTGGTATCATCAATAATTTGAGTTTTTACATCTTCCCATAAATTAGATGGAATGTATGCTCTTGAAGCAGCTGAACATTTTTGTCCTTGATATTCAAAAGCACCTCTTGAAATTGCTGTTGCTACTTCAGCAGCTACTGCTGATTTGTGTGCAATAATGAAATCTTTTCCTCCTGTCTCTCCAACTATTCTTGGGTAGGATTTATATTTTTCAATGTTGTTTCCAATTCCTTTCCAAAGCGTACGGAATACATCAGTACTTCCTGTAAAGTGTAATCCTCCAAAGTTTTTATCTTCAAATACTACTTTTGAAATTTCTCTACCGCTTACCGTTACCATATTAATTACTCCATCAGGCAATCCTGCCGCTTGGAATATTTCCATAATTACTTGTGCAGAATAAATTTGTGTTTCTGCTGGTTTCCAAACTACTACATTTCCTAGCATTGCTGGTGCAGCACAAAGGTTAGCGCAAATAGAAGTAAAGTTAAATGGCGTTAATGCAAATACAAATCCTTCAAGTGGTCTGTGTTCCAAACGGTTCCACATTCCTGGCTGTGATTCTGGTTGTTCCTTGTACAGCTGACTCATGTATTGTACATTGAATTTAAAGAAATCAATCAATTCACAAGCAGCATCAATTTCAGCTTGCATTACATTTTTACTTTGCGCTAACATAGTTGCAGCATTCAGTTTTGCTCTATAAGGTCCTGCCAATAAATCAGCAGCTTTTAAGAAGATAGATGCTCTGTGCTCCCAACTCATATTAGCCCACTTTTCACGAGCAGCCATAGCAGCATCAATAGCATCACGAACCTCTTTTTCTCCTCCATAATTGGAAGTTCCAATTACATGAGCATGCTCATGAGGAGGAGTTAAATTTCTTTTATCATTAGTAAAAACTTGTTTGTTGCCAATATACATTGGTACATCAACAGTTGTGTTGTACATTCTTTTGTATTCTGCTAAAAGCGAATCACGCTCAGCACTACCAGGAGCATAAGCTTTTACTGGCTCATTTACCGCTTTGGGTACATTATAAAATCCGTTTGACATTTTTTTATTTTTATTTATAAAATCAGTTTGCAAATTTAGTTATTTGCTAATACTAAAAAAGTTCTTTTGATGAAGTTTTCAAAAACCCTACAAAGCTATCATGTCTATCGCCAACTGCACGGTAGTACACATAGATGAAATAATCGTTTCTTGTCTGATAATGTGTTCCTTCAATATAGGATACATCTACTCTTTTTGTAGTAGTATCATTCAAAGCATAGTGGTAATTGTAGTAGCCTTGCTTTAAAAGCATTGAAGTTTCATATTGCATTTTATCAGTATTGTAAGTTAGCTTAAATTCCTCCTTTAGTTGCCAGTCAGAAAAACCTCCAATAACATACATATCTCCATAGCTTATATTATCTACAGGAAGTGTAAAGTGTACAAAAGTATAATCTGCTTCAATTGCTGAATTCCAACCTTCCTGTGATTTGATGAGGAATTTTCCATTAATATCTGGCTCAATGGAATAGCGGTCAAAAGGTCGTTTTTTATCATTGAATAAATAAACATGATTGTAAGTGCTATCAAAATCAATACTTTTTATTCTTTCTGATTGATACCTCAAACTCTTAATATCAAAATGCCTGAACTCATTGTTTGCCCAAAAAGTGTTGTCATCATCATAATCGTAAATCAGTTCATCATTTTTAACAAACAGAGGAGTTAAATCAGTAATAGCATTGTCCTCTTTATTATTTTGTTTGATGTGGACTTTAATATCCGAAAACGGATCAGCAACTACTAAGTTTGGGTGTTTGATTGTAAAATCAATTTCATGCTTGGTGTTCCTGTCTTCTGCCAGAGTTGCTCTTCTTACATTTGCCTCTATATTTAGTTTAGTGTCCAGTACCATAAATCTTTTGTAGATGGTAGTGTTACTATCCTTATCATAAATTTTAAAAACATAATTTCCTGATAAGATGGGCTTTAAATCTGTTGATGGAAATTCAAACTGATAATGAGTGTACTTTTGAATGGTATTGAATGAGAAGTCATAATCCGTAATGGGTTCATCATAAAAACCAGTGATGTATTCGCTTTGCATTAAGTCAGATGGTGTCCAATCTGCATTGCAATGAATTATGGTATAATAAAAGTCTTTTATGTCGGCATTTAAATCATCAAAACTCACTAAAAGTTGCTCATCAGAATTTAAATTGATGATAGGAAGCGAAAGCTCTTCTTCCTTTTTATGACAAAGTACAGTTTTAATATCATTATTATTTGTAGTGTTTATATAGTTGATTGTTTCAATAGTTTCTGTGCTTGTTTCCTCTATAAATGTAGTGTCACTATATATATAATCATCTTCACTAATCTCTTTAGTACTATGGCATGAAAACATGATAAAAGTACCAGAAATGAGTAGTGTTAGTATGTTGTTAATTTTCATTATAATTTATGATATAATTAGCTGAATAATAGTTGCAAATTTATACTTTTGCAGCCGAAAAATCTAATTTAAAAAGGATGTCTAAAGAAATAAGATTAAAAAAAGGTTTAACCATCAATTTAGTTGGAGAGGCCGATAAAGTTTATGCATCAGTAAAACCTACTGATAACTATGTTGTAAAACCAACAGATTTTCATGGATTAACTCCTAAACTTACTGTAAAAGTAGGTGATAAAGTTAAGGCTGGAACTCCACTATTTTTTGATAAATATAACGATAAAGTTAACTTTTGTTCACCAGTAAGTGGTGAGGTTACTGCTATTATAAGAGGAGAAAAAAGAAGAATCTTGGAAGTAGTAATTAAAGCAGATGCTGAGATTTTATACGAAAGTTTTACTACAGCAAATGCTACTGATTTATCAAGAGAGCAAATTATTGATGGAATGCTAAAAGCTGGAGTTTGGCCATTTTTAAGGCAAAAACCATATGATGTTGTTGCGAATCCAACTGATATGCCAAAAGCTATATTTATTTCTGCTTTTAACTCTGCACCATTAACTATTGATAATGATTTTGCTCTTTATGGTATGGATGAGTTTTTTCAAAAAGGTTTGGATTATATCGTAAAACTAACTAATGGGAAAACTCACTTAAATATTGGTGGAAATACAAATCCATCTAAAGTATTTACTGAAGCTAAAGGAGTTGAGATTAATAAGGTTTCTGGCCCACATCCTGCTGGAAATGTTGGTGTGCAAATGCATCATATTGATCCTATAAACAAAGGGGAAATTGTTTGGTATTTAGAGCCACAAGATGTGATTGCTATTGCAAGATTATTTACTGAGGGTAAATATGATGTTTCAAGAATTATCGCTATAGGAGGTTCTCAAATTTCTAAACCAAGATATTATAGAACTATTGCTGGAGCATCAGTTGCTAATTTGTTAGCAGACAATTTAAAAGAAGGAGATAATAGAGTTATTTCTGGAGATGTTTTGACAGGTCAGCAAATTAATGCAGATGGAAATTTAGGTTTTTATCATACAACTGTTACTGTAATTGAAGAAGGAAAAGAGCAAGAGTTTTTAGGATGGATGATGCCAGGACTTGATAAATTTTCAGCTTCTAAAACATTTTTATCTTGGCTAAGCCCAAGTAAAAAATATAAACTTAATGCTAATATGCATGGGGAGGAGCGTGCTTATGTAATGACGGGTGAGTACGAAAAAGTATTGCCAATGGATATTTATCCAACTCATTTAATAAAAGCTTGTATGATTGAGGATATTGAACTGATGGAAAATTTAGGAATCTATGAAGTTGCCCCTGAAGATTTAGCATTATGTGAGTTTGTATGTACTTCAAAAATGGAAGTGCAGTCAATTATCAGACATGGTTTAGATTTAGTAAGAAAAGAAAATAGTTAATATGAAATTATTTAAAAATATCTTAGAATCAGTTAAACCTCATTTCATGGAAGGGGGTAAATTAGAGAAAATGCTTCCTGCATATGATGCTTTTGAAACATTTTTATTTGTACCTGATCATACTACAAAAGCAGGCTCTCATATTAGAGATGGAATTGATTTAAAAAGAACAATGATTACGGTTGTAATCGCTTTGTTACCTGCATTATTTTTTGGAATGTGGAATGTAGGGCAGTTACATTTTTCTGCAATTGGTGAGGAATTTACTTTAATGTCAGCTTTTACTTTTGGAGCATTAAAAATGTTACCATTGATAGTGATTTCTTATGCTGTGGGGTTAGGAGTGGAATTTGCTTTTGCAATTTCAAGAGGACACTCAGTAAATGAAGGTTATCTTGTTACAGGGCTGTTAATCCCTATGATTATGCCTATAGATGTGCCTTTATGGATGCTTTCGGTAGCTGTGATTTTTGCTGTAATTATAGGTAAAGAAGTATTTGGTGGTACTGGTATGAATATTATGAACCCTGCACTTACTGCAAGAGCATTTTTGTTCTTTGCTTACCCATCATTTATGTCTGGGGATAAAGTTTGGATTACTACTGCTGATGCAACAACAGTTGATGGTTTTTCTGGAGCAACTCCTTTAGCTGATTTAGCAGCAAATATTCCTTTGGATATGAGTATGATTGGTAGTTTCTTTTATGGAACTATACCAGGATCAGTTGGTGAAACATCTGCATTAGCAATTTTAATAGGAGCTGTTATTTTATTAATTACAGGTATTGCATCATGGAGAACAATGTTGTCAGTATTTGCAGGTGGATATCTAATGGGATTATTATTTAATGTTTGGGGAGCTAATGAGTTTATGATGATTCCTTCATATGTTCATTTATTACTTGGAGGATTTGCTTTTGGTGCTGTATTTATGGCTACTGATCCAGTAACTGCATCACAAACTAATAGAGGTAAAATTATTGTTGGTTTCCTTATAGGAATATTAGCTGTATTGATAAGAGTATTTAACCCTGCTTACCCTGAAGGAATGATGATGGCAATATTATTTATGAATGTATTTGCTCCTTTAGTTGATCATTATGTTGTTGGGGCTAATATTAAAAGAAGATTAAAAAGAATAAGTTAAGAAAACGGTTATTAGTTGATGGTTATTAGTTATTAGAAAAAAAAACTAGAACCCAAAAACTAGAACCCAGAAACTATATTAAAAAATGGATGTAAATAAAAATTCGTACACTTTTGGTTTTGCAGCAATAATGGTAATTATTGTAGCGGCCCTTTTGTCATCTGCAGCAATTGGTTTAAAGCCTTTTCAAGATAGAAATGTAGAGTTAGAAAAGAAACAAAATATTTTAAGTTCTGTTGGAATTCAAATTGATAGAGATGGAGCTGAAGCATTATATTCTCAATATATTAAATCAGAATTAGTGCTAAATAATAAAGGAAAAGAAGTTGAAGGCTCTGCTTTTGATATTGATTTAGGTGCTGAGGTTAAGAAATCAGCTGATGAGCAAGTATTGCCTTTATTTATTAGTGAGGTTGATGGGAAAACAAGGTATATTATCCCTTTGAGAGGTAAAGGTCTTTGGGGTCCAATTTGGGGATTCATTTCTTTAGAAGATGACTTAAACTCAGTATTTGGTGCTGTATTTGATCATAAAGGAGAAACTCCAGGTTTAGGTGCTGAAATTAATAAGCCATTTTTCCAAGATCCATTCTCAGGAAAAACAATTTTTGAAGGTGATAATTTTACATCAATCACAGTTATAAAAGGAGGTGCTGCTGAGGGTGATATGCATGGAGTAGATGCAATTTCTGGAGGTACTATTACTTCTGATGGAGTTTCTGATATGGTAAAAGAAAGGTTAAGTATGTATTTGCCTTATTTTAATAAAATGAAGCCTGCAATTGAGGTAGAGCAAATTATGGCTGAGATGGACTCAGTTGTTACAGTTAATGATTCAATAACACAATAAGATTATGAGTAAAGATTCCTTGTTTTCTAAAAAGAATATGAAGTTGTTAAGCGATCCGCTTAATGATAACAACCCTATTACAGTACAAGTTTTAGGTATTTGTTCAGCATTAGCAATTACGGTACAATTAAAGCCAGCAATTGTTATGGCATTATCTGTAATGGCAGTACTTTCAGTTGCCAATGTGCTTATTTCTTTAATGAGAAATATGATTCCTTCAAGAATCAGAATTATAGTACAATTAGTTGTAATTGCTACCTTAGTAATTTTAGTTGATCAGGTGTTAAAAGCATTTGTTTATGATGTGAGTAAAGAGCTTTCAGTATTTGTTGGGCTTATCATTACAAATTGTATTATTATGGGTAGATTAGAAGCATTTGCTTTAGCAAACTCTCCAGGTAAAGCATTTTTAGATGGATTAGGAAATTCATTTGGATATGCTATTATATTAATTATTGTAGCATTTTTCCGTGAACTTTTAGGTTCAGGTACTTTGTTTGGTTATCCTGTATTTGAGAACTTAGGATTGTATGAGTTAGGTTACGAAAATAATGGAATGATGATTTTACCTCCTATGGCGCTTATTACTTTAGGAGTTGTAATATGGGTACAAAGAATGAAGAATAGTAAATTAGTTGAATCTAAATAATTAGAGATATGCAAGAATTAGCAAATATATTTATCAAGTCAATTTTTATTGACAATATGGTTTTCGCCTATTTCTTAGGAATGTGTTCCTATTTGGCGGTATCTAAAACAGTTAAAACATCTGTAGGAATGGGGGCTGCAGTAATCTTTGTATTAGGATTTACTGTTCCTGTAAATTACTTGCTTGAAAACTATGTTTTAAAAGAGGGTGCTTTAGTTTGGCTTTCATCTGATTTAGCTTCAGTTGACTTGTCATTCCTTTCTTTCATTATGTTTATTGCAGTAATTGCATCAATGGTGCAATTAGTTGAAATGGTAGTAGAGAAATTCTCTCCTGCACTTTATAGTTCACTAGGAATTTTCTTGCCACTTATTGCTGTAAATTGTGCAATTCTTGGAGGATCTTTGTTTATGCAAGAAAGAGCTTATACAACTATTACTGAGGCAACAGTTTTCGGATTGGGTTCAGGGGTTGGTTGGTTCTTAGCAATTGTTGGAATTGCAGCTATCCGTGAAAAAAT
>CAYVKX010000062.1:0-11588 GCA_964452095.1 uncultured Weeksellaceae bacterium | reverse complement strand
TTTTGTCGATTGAGGTGGAGCTTTTAGTGTTAGGTTCGAATCCTCTCATCCCGACTTTTTTTTTATTTTTTGATGGGCCTATTTTATTTGTAGATTATATAAAAATACAGATTTTTTACTAAATTTGTTAAAATAAGAGTGCTCTGTTATGCATAAAATATTTCTATTTTTATTTTTGGGAAGTATGTATTACTTTTCTTATTCACAATGTACTCCCAATTTAATTTATCAGGATTCTTTGCCAGATGTGTGGCCAATTACTGGTTTTCCATCAACTACCGTTGGAGCAACATATTATCAAAAAATAGATGTTAAGATACCCGCAACTTTATTGGATGCTGCACTAGGAGATTCATCATACGTAACAATTGACACATTAGGCCAAATATTTTATATTGGGGATTGGCCTGTTGATAGTATGATTTTAGTGGGAGTTTATGATTTGCCTCCAGGTATTTCGTTCGATTGTTATACTAATAACTGTGCAGCTAGAGGAGATAGTGTAACATGTGCAAATATTCACGGAATTCCGACAACTGCAGGAATTTATGCTACAGATATTTTATCAAATCTTTACACACATGGGGTGATAAATGCAACTTTAGGAGGTATTCCATTGACTGTCCCAGTTGAGATTGATTATTATTCTCAATTTGGCTATTATGATACAATTTATCGATACACTATAGAAGTCTTACCTGCAACATCAATAGAAATATTAAATAATAATATTCTATCTGTTTCACATTTTTATTCTAATAACAAAACTATAGAAATTCGGATTAACACAAATTATAATGATGATTTATCGGTTTCTATTCATGATATTTTAGGTAGAACATTATATAATGATATACTACAAACTAATGTAGGAGAAAACAGATATGTAATTGACAGAAAACTAAATGAAGGAATCCATATCATTACCTTGCAACAGAGAAATACCCAAATATTTGAAAAAGTATTTGTTTCTCCATCTCAGTATTAGCTTTATACAGAAATGAAACATCTTTTACTTTTAGTGTTTCTATTATTGAATAGCACAATATTTCTAATTGCACAAACCATAGGCGGAAAAGTTACAGATGTTAGTAATAACCCAATAGTTGGAGTAAATGTTTCTGCACAAAACGGGAGAGGAGGAGTAACTAATATAAGAGGAGAATATCATCTAAAATTAGAGAAAGGAGAGTGTAATATTTTATTTCAACACTTGAGTTATGTAAAACAAAACATTAATATTAGTATTCTAGAGAATGAGCAAAGATTATTAAATATTGTGTTGAAAGATCAAAAACATAATTTACAAGATGTTCAAATAATTTCTAAAAGAGATAAGGTTAATTCTATCATGTCAGTTGAAATTATTAAACCAGAATTTTTTATAGAAAAACCCATAAAGGACATGTCCGATATTGCCAATCAAATATCTGGAGTAACGCTTACAGATAAGCAAATAAGCATTAGAGGAGGGAGCGGGTGGAATCCTATTTCTGGCTCTAGAGTTTTGGTGATGATAGATGATATTCCTTTACTTTCTGGGGATATGGGACAGATACCTTGGGGACTAATAGCAATTGAAAATATAGATAAAATTGAGATAATTAAAGGGGCTTCTTCAGCCTTTTATGGATCTTCTGCCCTTAATGGGGTGATAAATATAATGACAAAATTTCCAGATAAATCTTTGATTAATAAACATCCATCAAAAGGATATACACAGATAAATACTTTATATGGATATTATGGCGACCCTAAAAGAGAAGAATTGGCATGGTGGCGTAATGACAAACAAGAATTTTCTGGAATTGATTTTATGCATTCCGACATTTTTGGGAATACATCTATTTCATTTGGAGGAAATTATTTTAAAGATGATGGTTATAGATTGGGAGAAAGAATCAAAAGAGAAAGAATTGTAGGCGGCATAAAACAGAATTCAAAAAAATTTAGAGGATTAAACTATGGAATAAAAGGAGTGTATATGTCTCAAGAATCGGGAATGTTTCTGTTGTGGGAGAGCTTTCAGAATGCATATATTCCGCTTGATACTAATCTTTATACAACTAAATCTAGTCTGTTTCATTTTGATCCGCACATAATTCTATCAACAATTAATGGAACACATAAGATTAAGGGAAGAATATTAAAGATGTCGTTAGATAATAGCACAAATGGAGTAGAAACCGGTAAGGATATGTTCTCTAAGACATATTATATAGATTATAAATATAAAGGAGGGCTTAACGTTTTAAATAGCAATATTGTAATTGGAGGAACTAGCGAAACTGTTTTGGCTGATGCAGAGATATTTAATGGGAGTAATTATGGCAGCACAAATTCACTATATACCTTTCTTGAAAAGAAAATAAAAAAATTAACTCTTTCTTTTGGATGCAGATATGAATTTATAAATATCAAAACTGATAAGAAGATTCATATTGAGTCTGGAGACACAACGAATAATTTTTCAGTAAATTTCCCTCTTTTTTACACTGGGATGAAATATAAAATGAATCAAAAAAATAGTTTAAGAGCATATTGGGGGCAGGGCATTCGTTTTCCATCAATAGCAGAAATGTTTGTTTTTACAAATGCCCATAGAGGAACATATATTTATCCAAATACATCATTAAAACCTGAATATGGCTGGAGTTTTGAATTAGGATACAATTTTAAAAAACAAGAAGAAGATAGATTGTTAAGTGTTGATATTGCGTATTTTATTATGCGATATCATGATATGATGGAATTTGGCTTTGCTCAATGGGGAACTATATATGATATGGAACACGCTTACGGGCTAGGATTTAAAACAATAAATATTGGAAGAACCCAAATAAATGGTGCTGAGTTTGAATTGAAAGCAGAAATACCTATTTCTTCTCATCTAAATGCAAAAATAATGGGAGGATATACCTATATGCAGCCTATTTCTTTAACGCCTAATGATGTGTATGCTAAAACAAATATTTATGGAAATGTAAATCAAATAACATTTAATAATAGTAGCTCAGACACTACAATTCTTAAATACCGATATAAACATCTCTTAAAAGTTGATGCTGAAATTGATTATAAGAGATATTCTTTAGGCATGAGTTGCAATTATAATGATTACATGAGAAATGTTGATAAATTATTTACTACAGATTTAGTCAATGAAGGAATACCTGAAGCAAATATCCCTCCTATTGTACCTGGTATAAACGATTCAAGAGAACAAAACAAAAAAGGAGATATTTTGATTAACCTCAGGATGGGAGTTGATTTAAGTGATTATACAGATAATTATTCTGTAAAATTAAATTTTATCATTAATAATGTATTAAACTCGGAGATATTAACACGACCGACAGACTTAAGGCCACCAAGAACATACTCATTTAAGCTCAATATATCCATCTAGAATAATTTATATATTTACCAAAGTTTTAAAGCAAATGGAAATGCGGGGGACCTATTCGGGTACCTTTTAAGAGGTCTAATCTAGTAGAATGTCGTCCTCTCATCCCTATAAATAAATTGTATATATTTGAACATTAATTCTTTGAAATCTAGAGTTTACAATACGGTTTACAATTAGAGGTGTTATTTCTTGTAAATTGTCGTCCTCTCATCCCGACTTTTTTTTTATGTTTGCAGCTTATTAATAATCTAAAAAATAATTATGAAAAAATTACTTTATACATTTTTAGCAGTATCAATCATTTTTGCTGCTTGCAAGAAAGAAGAAGATGAAGTTGTAGCACCAACTGTTATAAGTGGCTGTACAGATGCAATTGCTACAAATTATGATGCTACTGCAACTACTGATGATGGCTCATGTATTTACTCTATTGTTGGAGGCGCTTGGATTACAGATAGTGAGGTAGTTGATATTCATGCGATAGTGTCTATGGGAGGAATGGTAGTAATGGATACCTCTTTTACAGAAACAGAAACTAATCCTGATTCTATGGAACAAGTGGTACAAAAATTTTGGGGAAATGGAGATGTCAAATTCTGGGACAATAATAATAATCTTGTTGATAGTGGTACTTGGGTACAATCAGGAACTACTGTAACTGTAACAACAGATACAGTAATTGTTGGCGAAATACTAAGTGTAACTAAAACAAATTTAGTACATGAAGTTATAGGGAATGAAACTTTTAATGATGGTGGCTTAGATTATGATATAGACTATGTTTTTACAGGATATCACACCAGAGATGAAAATGGATTTACTACAAATAATACAAACCAAAGACTTGGAAATACTAATCATAGTTGGGTTGTAAAACCAAGGATTGATAATATTTTAAAAAGTATTAAATAAATTCTTAAGTTTGTTTTAGTATATTGATTAGCGGTGAAAGAAGTGGTGCAAATTTTAGTTATAAAACCTATCGTAATCATGTAAAATAGGGCTGAGGGTAATCCTCTCATCCCGACTTTTTTTTTATTTTTTGATGGGCCTATTTTATTTGTAGATTATATAAAAATACAGATTTTTTACTAAATTTGTTAAAATAAGAGTGCTCTGTTATGCATAAAATATTTCTATTTTTATTTTTGGGAAGTATGTATTACTTTTCTTATTCACAATGTACTCCCAATTTAATTTATCAGGATTCTTTGCCAGATGTGTGGCCAATTACTGGTTTTCCATCAACTACCGTTGGAGCAACATATTATCAAAAAATAGATGTTAAGATACCCGCAACTTTATTGGATGCTGCACTAGGAGATTCATCATACGTAACAATTGACACATTAGGCCAAATATTTTATATTGGGGATTGGCCTGTTGATAGTATGATTTTAGTGGGAGTTTATGATTTGCCTCCAGGTATTTCGTTCGATTGTTATACTAATAACTGTGCAGCTAGAGGAGATAGTGTAACATGTGCAAATATTCACGGAATTCCGACAACTGCAGGAATTTATGCTACAGATATTTTATCAAATCTTTACACACATGGGGTGATAAATGCAACTTTAGGAGGTATTCCATTGACTGTCCCAGTTGAGATTGATTATTATTCTCAATTTGGCTATTATGATACAATTTATCGATACACTATAGAAGTCTTACCTGCAACATCAATAGAAATATTAAATAATAATATTCTATCTGTTTCACATTTTTATTCTAATAACAAAACTATAGAAATTCGGATTAACACAAATTATAATGATGATTTATCGGTTTCTATTCATGATATTTTAGGTAGAACATTATATAATGATATACTACAAACTAATGTAGGAGAAAACAGATATGTAATTGACAGAAAACTAAATGAAGGAATCCATATCATTACCTTGCAACAGAGAAATACCCAAATATTTGAAAAAGTATTTGTTTCTCCATCTCAGTATTAGCTTTATACAGAAATGAAACATCTTTTACTTTTAGTGTTTCTATTATTGAATAGCACAATATTTCTAATTGCACAAACCATAGGCGGAAAAGTTACAGATGTTAGTAATAACCCAATAGTTGGAGTAAATGTTTCTGCACAAAACGGGAGAGGAGGAGTAACTAATATAAGAGGAGAATATCATCTAAAATTAGAGAAAGGAGAGTGTAATATTTTATTTCAACACTTGAGTTATGTAAAACAAAACATTAATATTAGTATTCTAGAGAATGAGCAAAGATTATTAAATATTGTGTTGAAAGATCAAAAACATAATTTACAAGATGTTCAAATAATTTCTAAAAGAGATAAGGTTAATTCTATCATGTCAGTTGAAATTATTAAACCAGAATTTTTTATAGAAAAACCCATAAAGGACATGTCCGATATTGCCAATCAAATATCTGGAGTAACGCTTACAGATAAGCAAATAAGCATTAGAGGAGGGAGCGGGTGGAATCCTATTTCTGGCTCTAGAGTTTTGGTGATGATAGATGATATTCCTTTACTTTCTGGGGATATGGGACAGATACCTTGGGGACTAATAGCAATTGAAAATATAGATAAAATTGAGATAATTAAAGGGGCTTCTTCAGCCTTTTATGGATCTTCTGCCCTTAATGGGGTGATAAATATAATGACAAAATTTCCAGATAAATCTTTGATTAATAAACATCCATCAAAAGGATATACACAGATAAATACTTTATATGGATATTATGGCGACCCTAAAAGAGAAGAATTGGCATGGTGGCGTAATGACAAACAAGAATTTTCTGGAATTGATTTTATGCATTCCGACATTTTTGGGAATACATCTATTTCATTTGGAGGAAATTATTTTAAAGATGATGGTTATAGATTGGGAGAAAGAATCAAAAGAGAAAGAATTGTAGGCGGCATAAAACAGAATTCAAAAAAATTTAGAGGATTAAACTATGGAATAAAAGGAGTGTATATGTCTCAAGAATCGGGAATGTTTCTGTTGTGGGAGAGCTTTCAGAATGCATATATTCCGCTTGATACTAATCTTTATACAACTAAATCTAGTCTGTTTCATTTTGATCCGCACATAATTCTATCAACAATTAATGGAACACATAAGATTAAGGGAAGAATATTAAAGATGTCGTTAGATAATAGCACAAATGGAGTAGAAACCGGTAAGGATATGTTCTCTAAGACATATTATATAGATTATAAATATAAAGGAGGGCTTAACGTTTTAAATAGCAATATTGTAATTGGAGGAACTAGCGAAACTGTTTTGGCTGATGCAGAGATATTTAATGGGAGTAATTATGGCAGCACAAATTCACTATATACCTTTCTTGAAAAGAAAATAAAAAAATTAACTCTTTCTTTTGGATGCAGATATGAATTTATAAATATCAAAACTGATAAGAAGATTCATATTGAGTCTGGAGACACAACGAATAATTTTTCAGTAAATTTCCCTCTTTTTTACACTGGGATGAAATATAAAATGAATCAAAAAAATAGTTTAAGAGCATATTGGGGGCAGGGCATTCGTTTTCCATCAATAGCAGAAATGTTTGTTTTTACAAATGCCCATAGAGGAACATATATTTATCCAAATACATCATTAAAACCTGAATATGGCTGGAGTTTTGAATTAGGATACAATTTTAAAAAACAAGAAGAAGATAGATTGTTAAGTGTTGATATTGCGTATTTTATTATGCGATATCATGATATGATGGAATTTGGCTTTGCTCAATGGGGAACTATATATGATATGGAACACGCTTACGGGCTAGGATTTAAAACAATAAATATTGGAAGAACCCAAATAAATGGTGCTGAGTTTGAATTGAAAGCAGAAATACCTATTTCTTCTCATCTAAATGCAAAAATAATGGGAGGATATACCTATATGCAGCCTATTTCTTTAACGCCTAATGATGTGTATGCTAAAACAAATATTTATGGAAATGTAAATCAAATAACATTTAATAATAGTAGCTCAGACACTACAATTCTTAAATACCGATATAAACATCTCTTAAAAGTTGATGCTGAAATTGATTATAAGAGATATTCTTTAGGCATGAGTTGCAATTATAATGATTACATGAGAAATGTTGATAAATTATTTACTACAGATTTAGTCAATGAAGGAATACCTGAAGCAAATATCCCTCCTATTGTACCTGGTATAAACGATTCAAGAGAACAAAACAAAAAAGGAGATATTTTGATTAACCTCAGGATGGGAGTTGATTTAAGTGATTATACAGATAATTATTCTGTAAAATTAAATTTTATCATTAATAATGTATTAAACTCGGAGATATTAACACGACCGACAGACTTAAGGCCACCAAGAACATACTCATTTAAGCTCAATATATCCATCTAGAATAATTTATATATTTACCAAAGTTTTAAAGCAAATGGAAATGCGGGGGACCTATTCGGGTACCTTTTAAGAGGTCTAATCTAGTAGAATGTCGTCCTCTCATCCCTATAAATAAATTGTATATATTTGAACATTAATTCTTTGAAATCTAGAGTTTACAATACGGTTTACAATTAGAGGTGTTATTTCTTGTAAATTGTCGTCCTCTCATCCCGACTTTTTTTTTATGTTTGCAGCTTATTAATAATCTAAAAAATAATTATGAAAAAATTACTTTATACATTTTTAGCAGTATCAATCATTTTTGCTGCTTGCAAGAAAGAAGAAGATGAAGTTGTAGCACCAACTGTTATAAGTGGCTGTACAGATGCAATTGCTACAAATTATGATGCTACTGCAACTACTGATGATGGCTCATGTATTTACTCTATTGTTGGAGGCGCTTGGATTACAGATAGTGAGGTAGTTGATATTCATGCGATAGTGTCTATGGGAGGAATGGTAGTAATGGATACCTCTTTTACAGAAACAGAAACTAATCCTGATTCTATGGAACAAGTGGTACAAAAATTTTGGGGAAATGGAGATGTCAAATTCTGGGACAATAATAATAATCTTGTTGATAGTGGTACTTGGGTACAATCAGGAACTACTGTAACTGTAACAACAGATACAGTAATTGTTGGCGAAATACTAAGTGTAACTAAAACAAATTTAGTACATGAAGTTATAGGGAATGAAACTTTTAATGATGGTGGCTTAGATTATGATATAGACTATGTTTTTACAGGATATCACACCAGAGATGAAAATGGATTTACTACAAATAATACAAACCAAAGACTTGGAAATACTAATCATAGTTGGGTTGTAAAACCAAGGATTGATAATATTTTAAAAAGTATTAAATAAATTCTTAAGTTTGTTTTAGTATATTGATTAGCGGTGAAAGAAGTGGTGCAAATTTTAGCTTTACAAATTACTGTAATCATGTAAAGTAGGGCAGAGGGTAATCCTCTCATCCCGACTTTTCAGTTCAATTTTAGTGGAAACTTTACGGTCCTAATTTCGAACTTTTTTCATGTACTATGCTTAGCATAGCATTTTAATTCTTATACTTTATTTTTGTGCCATGAAGAAATTAATTTACACATTAATCTTTTGTTTACTATTTAATAGTATAGATGCTCAAGAAGTAATCATTATTGACACATCAGAGAATGTTTTTGATAAACAAGCATTAGTGATATTAAATGGATTTGGAGATTCAAAAAAGAATAGAAAAATACAGCAAGAGTTTTTTCAAGAAAAAGGATATGACTTATTTATTCCGGAATATGTTGAAAAAAACTCAATTGATTTGACTGTGTCAACTTTTTCATCTTTTTATGATAAAAATAATTTAGATGAGTATAAAGAAGTAAAGTTCTTATGTTATATAATTGGTGGGCATGTTTTAAATCAGCATATTGAAAAAAATGGAAAAGGTAAGATAACAACCATAATCTATGACAGAAGCCCAACTCAGGAGAGAGCTCCTAAGGTTGCTACTGAAAGATTGCCATTTATTTCTCAAATATTGTATGGTAAAGTGCTTTCAGATTTTAGTAAACAAAAATTAATTCCATTAAGTGACCCTAATGGTTTGGCTATTGGTGTAATTATTGAAAATAAAGCAACAAAACTCATGAGGGTTTTTAAAAAAACATCCGATAGATATGGAGATTACAACTATAATGCCATAGAGATAGAAAGAAATCTTGATGATTTTTTGCATACTTATTTAGATCATGATTTGATGTATAAAAGATTTGATGTTATAGGCCAGGAGATTATTCACTTTTTGGAAAAAGGCATATTTTCTGAGAATGCCAAAAGAGAAAAATACAATTGGGACCCATTTAAAAAACTTAAAAATAATGATATCAATTTATAAAATAAAACCTAAGTTTCAACAGTTGTTGATGCCTCTTTTGAAATTATTAAGAGGATGGGGAATAAGCCCTAATGCTATAACTATCCTTTCAATTATATTATCTTTTGCATTATCTTATTTCTTTTGGAATGCCTCAGATGGCTCTTCATACTTCTTGATTGTAGCATTTGGGTTATTGCTTAGAATGATGCTAAACGCACTTGATGGTATGATGGCACGTATTTATAATCTTCAATCAAAGCTTGGGGAAATCCTAAATGAAGTTGGAGATATAATTTCAGATGTTGCAATTTATTTCCCTCTTATTTTATTTGAATCTCTAGAGGTTGAAATTGCTATTATTTTTATTCTGCTTTCTATAATTAATGAGTTTTGTGGTTTAATAGCAAAAGTAATTTCTAGAGAAAGAAGGTATGATGGACCAATGGGAAAGAGCGACAGAGCTTTTTTGGTTGGAGTAATCTGTATAATATATTATTTTACAAATGGATTGGATCCTTATATGAATTATATAATTGGAGGTTCTTCTATAATGATAATTTTAAGTTCCTACATAAGACTAATTAAATCTATAAAAAATGGAAAAAATAATAAGTAGCATTGATTTAAATGCACAGATTCAGTGGGTTATTGCAATTATCTTATCAATATTAGTAATTGCAACAATATCTTTTTGGATATGGAATAAACTGAGTCCAAGTAAATTAGTAAAAGAAATGACATTGAGAACAAAATCATGGTGGGGGATGTGTTTTATTTTTCTTTTTGCATCAATAGTCAACCCTATTATTACTTATATAGGATTAGCTTTTTTATCATTTTTTACTTTAAGAGAGGTATATACTTTATTAAAATTGCGTGATGCTGATAGAACTACACTTGTAGCATGCTATTTATCAATACCTATTCAATATTATTTTGCTTATCAGGGTTGGTATACAATGTTTTTAATTTTCATTCCTGTTTTTATGTTTATTATTGTTCCGTTTCTATTAGTTTTATCAGGAGATACTGATGATATTATTCGTTCAATGTGCATCTTACCAACCTCATTAATGTTAGGAGTTTTTGGAATCAGTCATTTAGCATTACTAATTAGTTTTCCGGAAATGAATGATGGTAATATATCAGGGAAAGCACTTTTACTATTTCTAATATTTATTACTGAAGCAAATGATATTATGCAATTTGTGTTTGGTAAGATTTTTGGGAAACATAAAATTCTACCAAAAGTTAGTCCAAATAAAACATGGGAAGGATTTATAGGCGGAGTAATATCTACAACTATTATTGGATATTACATGGGATTTCTAACGCCATTAAATTCTTGGCAACTAATATTAGTTAGTTTTTGTATAGCAATTCTTGGATTTATGGGAGATGCTATTATTTCTGCTGTAAAAAGAGATTTTGGAGTAAAAGATATGGGTAATTCTATTCCTGGGCATGGTGGATTTTTGGATAGAATTGATAGCCTATCTACAACATCCTCACCATTCTTTCATCTAATCTACTTTTTGGTTATTGTATAAATGAAAAAGTTAATCCTTATAATAACATACACTATTTTTTGGAGAAATTTCCTTAAAATTATTATAGGATTAAAGTATTATAATCAACAAATTCTTAGAAAGAAGAAACAATTCATTTTAATAGCAAATCATAATAGCCATATGGATACAATGGCAATTATGAGCTCCATGCCATCCAGATATATACATAGAGTACATCCTGTGGCAGCAGAGGATTTTTTTGGTGGCAGTAGATTTAAGGAAATATTAATGAGATACATGGTTAATGCAACTTTAATCCCAAGGAAAAGAGCTAATTCTGAAGAAAATGTTGATCCTATTAAAGTGAT
>CAYVKX010000061.1:0-11744 GCA_964452095.1 uncultured Weeksellaceae bacterium | reverse complement strand
GTAGTACCTACTTCAGATTGTTGGTAAGCATCTCTTGGCAAATCAACTCCTTGTAATCGATACACCATTTGAGTAAATCCAGAGCAGTCAATTCCTAAAGGAGAACGGCCTCCCCACAAATATGGAGCGTTTAAATACATCAAAGCATTTTCAACTAATTTCTCTTTTTTAATAAATCCTGGAGTTGTTAACCCATCAAATTGATACATCTCATTATTGATAAGTGCATGACCGCTTTTGTAGGATGGTAATATACTTCCAATAACAATTGGTTGATGATGAGTTTTTGTAATGATATCTAGGATATCAGTAGTGATTGTTGCAACTTCTTTATCGAGTTGTTTGTAAATATCTTCCTCAATTTCAATCCATTGTTTGTTGCAAATCCATCCTTCATAACTATCATGAGCTAAACGAATTTTACTCCATTTTTTTTGAACTTCCAAAACCTTAAAGTGCTCACCAAAAATAACTTGATTAACCATTTCGGATTGATCAGCAGCTTCATTCCTCATAGGAACGATTGAAAGGTTTGAAATTCCGTATTGCATTATATTAACTCGATAACTAATGCAGAAGCTCCTCCACCACCATTGCAAATTCCAGCCGCACCAATTTTACCGTTTTTTTGTTTTAGAACATTTATTAATGTTACAATTATCCTTGAGCCAGAACTTCCAAGAGGATGTCCTAATGAAACTGCACCACCATTAATATTTACTTTTGATGGGTCTAATTCAAGTATTTTCATATTTGCAAGTCCAACTACTGAAAATGCCTCATTTAACTCATAATAATCTACATCTGAAGTTGATAAACCAGCTTTTCCTAAAGCGATTGGTAAAGCTTTGGCTGGAGCAGTTGTAAACCATTCTGGCTCTTGTGCAGCATCAGCATAACTTCTAATTTTTGCAAGAGGAGTGATATTTAGTTCAGCCGCTTTTTCTGCACTCATTAAAACTAAGGCAGAAGCACCATCATTTAATGTAGATGCATTGGCAGCAGTGATAGTTCCTTCTTTATCAAATACTGGTCGTAATGCAGGGATTTTTTCCATTCTTACATTCTTATATTCTTCATCTTCAGAAATAATTAAAGCATCACCTCTTCTTTGTGGCACTTCAACAGGAACAATTTCATCAGCAAACTTTCCATCATTCCATGCCTGTGTACTTCTTTTGTAAGATTCAATTGCAAAAGCATCTTGCTCCTCACGGCTAAACTCCATATCTTTTGCGCAAGTTTCAGCACAAACTCCCATATGAACTCTTCCGTAAACATCAGTTAATCCATCTTTTACCAAACCATCAATTAGTTTCATATCCCCTAATTTTTGTCCAGTTCTGCTTTTATTCATGTAATGAGGAACACTTGACATATTTTCCATTCCTCCAGCAATAACAACATCATTATCTCCACTTAAAATTGTTTGTGCAGCAATCATAATTGATTTCATTCCTGATGAACATACTTTATTGATAGTTGTACAAGGTACATCCTCCGAAAGTCCTGCAAAAATTGCAGCTTGCCTAGCTGGAGCTTGTCCTAAATTTGCTTGTAAAACATTTCCCATAAATACTTCATCAACAATTTTATTGTCAATCCCTGCTTTTTTCATTGCTCCTTTTATTGCTGCAGCACCTAGTTTTGTTGCTGATACAGATGATAAACTTCCCCCAAAACTTCCCATTGGAGTTCGTACGGCTGATACAATTACTACTTCTTTCATTATATAAATTTTTAGATTTTTAAATTTGGTGCGAATTTATGGAATTTATACTTATTTTCGCTATTGATATCAAACCGAATTAATGAAAAATATTTTATCCAAAATTAGAGACAATCACGATACTATTTTTAAGGCATTTTTATTTTTACTTACGCTTGTTGTAATTGTGTATTTTTTCCCTAGACAAAGGAATTTTAAATACGAATATTCAAAAGGAAAACCTTGGCTAGAAGAAAGCATAATTGCGGCTTTCGATTTTCCAATTTTAAAGTCGGAGGAGGAATTGCAAAAAGAGATTGAAGAAGTGAAAAAGAGTAATTTAGCTGTTTTTGTTTTCCAAGAAACTGAATTTGAGAAATCGGGAGTGGAATTTGTGCGAAATTTTGAGCAAAAATGGGCAAACAACAAAAAAACAAAGAAAGATAAGGACTTTACATTTTTTAATTTATTCAAGAGAAAAGACAAAGAGCAGACAATAAGCAAATATAGTTTAGCAAATTATGGATTGAGTATTTTGGAACATTTGTACGATAAAGGAATTGTACAGCTATCTGAAGAATTTCAATGGAAAGAGGAAGGTTTTTTGGTTCTTTTACAAAAAGAAAATATTGCAGAAAAACAGGAATTAGACAATCTTTACACCATCAATTCTGCTGTAGATTATATCAATTCTTTATCTAAATTATCTGCTCAAGAATCAGATTTTTTAATCCCACTTTTAATTGAATCGCTTAGCCAAAATGTGTTTTTTGATAAGCAGGCAACCAAAAAGATGTTGGATTTCGAACTCGAGAATATTGTCAGTTCAAGGGGGATGCTGCAAAAAGGACAAATTGTAATTACAAAAGGTGAATTAGTAAATGAAGAAAAGCTGCAAGTATTATCTTCTTATCAAACGGAATTTGAGAATCAGCATTGGAGCAAGGCATCTGTAAATTTTGTATTGCTTGGACAGGTGCTTTTAGTATTTGTTGTCTTTTTAATTTTATTCTTGTTCTTAAAACAATACCGACCAGAAGTACTGTATGATGTAGCAAAAATTACACTTATTTTAGTACTTATTATCGCAATGATTGTCATCACTTCTTTTGTGGTAAAATGGAATGTAAAGTTTTTGTATTTAGTACCTTTCTGCACGCTTCCTATCATGCTAAAAGCATTTTTTGATACTCGCTTGGCACTGTTTACTCATCTAGTAACTGTACTTGTAATAGGGTTTATAGTTCCTAATGGTTTCGAATTTGTTTATTTGCAATTAATAGCTGGAATCGTTTCTATTTTAACTGTATTGCAAATGTATAAAAGGGCACACTTATTTGTTTCTGCCTTAAAAATTATAGGGATTTATTGGCTCACTTATTTTGCTTTGGAAATTACTCATGAGGGTAGTATTTTACATATTAATTGGTTAAAGTTTTTGTATTTTGCTGGAAGTGGTGTACTCACTCTTTTTGCCTATCCGCTTATTTTTGCTTTTGAGAAAGTTTTTTCTTTAGTTTCAGATGTATCTTTATTAGAACTTTCTGATACAAACAGTAAGCTTTTAAGAAGATTGGCTAATGAAGCTCCAGGAACTTTTCAGCATTCTTTGCAAGTGGCGAATTTAGCGGAAGAAGGAATTATTGAGATAGAAGGAAACGCATTGCTTGTAAGAGCAGGAGCACTTTATCATGATGTGGGGAAACTAAAAAGCCCTATGTATTTTATTGAAAATCAGAGTTCTGGACTTAATCCGCATGATGAATTAGAATTTGATGAAAGTGCAGATATAATTATTAATCATGTGAAAAATGGCATAGAAATTGCACATGAAAATAATTTACCAGAAGAATTAATAGATTTTATTCGTACCCATCATGGAACAACTACTGTGCATTATTTTTACAAGCAATTTATTACTAATTTTCCAGAGGAAGAAGTAGATATTGAAGATTTTACTTATCCTGGACCAAAGCCATTTTCCAAAGAAACAGCTGTGCTAATGATGGCGGATTCGGTGGAAGCAGCAGCAAGAAGTTTGAAAGAGCCAAATGCAGATAATATCAATGATTTGGTAGAGAAAATAATTGACAAACAAATAGAGCAAAATCAGTTTGTAAATGCTGACATTACCTTAAAAGAAATAACTCAAATTAAGAAACTCTTCAAAAAGAAGTTAGTAAATATCCATCATGCAAGGGTGGAGTATTAATATATCAATTATACAATACAATAATCACTTTGTCATTGTGAAAAACCTTATTTTGAAGCAGTCTCAAAAGAAAACTTCACCCAATTGGGTTCGTAATGACAAATCACAATTTGGCTTTGGTCTGTGGTCTAATTACTATCTACTACTTATCTTCTTTTTTCTATTCTCCTGTCAAAGAGGACAAGTAAGCGATTATACCAAATACTTAAATCATAATGATACAGTCAAATATGTAGGAAAGGAAGAATGTAGAATGTGTCATGCTGAAATTTATGATTCCTATATGCAAACAGGAATGGGGCAATCCTTTCATTTTGCAACAAAGGAGCATTCAGCTTTAGCAGATTCTGAGATGCCACTCATTCATGATACTATCAAAAATTTAAGCTATCAACCGTTCTGGAAAAATGACAGTTTGTATTTAAATGAGTTTAGGTTAAAAGGAAAAGATACCATCCATCAACTTATCAAAAAAGTAAATTATAAAATAGGAAGTGGACAACATACTAACTCTCACTTATTTGAAATAAATGGCTATGTTCATCAAATGCCCTACACTTATTATACGCAAAGTGCAATTGCAGATTTACCTCCAGGATTTGAAGGCGGAAATAATTCTCGTTTTTCTCGTGAAATTGGCATAGAGTGCATGAGTTGCCATAATGCTTATCCAAAGCACAATCTAGGTTCTTTAAATAAGTTTGAGAGTATTCCAAGTGGTATAGATTGTGAAAGGTGTCATGGGCCTGGAGAAATTCATGTAAAACAAAAGTTAGCTGGAGAAACTGTTGATACTTCTAAGTACATTGATTATTCTATTGTAAATCCTGCAAAACTACCTTTGGACTTGCAGTTTGATGTTTGTCAAAGATGTCATTTGCAAGGAACTTCTATTCTGGCTAATGGGCAAACTTTCACAACCTTTAAGCCAGGAATGAAACTCAGTGATGTAATGGATACTTACCTTCCAAAATATGAGCATGATAATTCTTTTATTATGGCATCTCATGTTGATAGGTTGAAACAATCTTCTTGTTATAATTCTGCTGAAATTACCTGTGTGAGTTGTCATAATCCGCATAAAAGCGTTACTACTTTAAAAGCCAATTATTTTGATGCTAAATGTATGCAATGTCATGGTGTGTGTAAAGATGAAAAAACAAAAAATTGCACTGAATGCCATATGCCAAAAGCAACTTCAACTGATATTATGCATGTGGAAATTACGGATCATAAAATTGCCATTCCTACTGATGAGAAAAAAGAAAAAGGAGATTTTTCAGGTTTGTTTGCTATTAACAATGAAAACCCTACAAATCTATCAAAGGCAAAAGCATACTTAAAGCGTTATGAGAGTTTTGAATCTAATCCAATCTACTTGGATTCTGCTTTTAAGTTTTTGCAGATTTCAGAACATAATTTCGCTTCCTATATTCAATATTTTTATCTTAAAAATAACACAAAAGGACTTATTAATTTTGTAATGAGTAATGATTTTGATAGTAGTTATTATTCAACTCAAGAGTTAGGTATGTCGTATAGTAGAATGGGAGAGGTGTTTGCATCTCAAATCCTGAATAATGATGCTGAGGTTTATTTTAAAAAATCAGTAGAGTTGATGCCTTTTGTAATTGATTATAAAATAAAATACGGTAGTTTTTTATTAGAAATAAACAAGATGACTGTTGCTTCTTCAGTTTTTCATGATGCATTAAAGTTAAACCCAACAATAAAAGAGGTGCATCTAAATTTAGGGTATATTAATATTTTAACTGGAGAGTATGATCAAGCTGACAACAGGTTAAAACAAGCTATTGCATTGGACCCTGATTATGTTTTGGCTTATGAAAATTTAGTTCTATCAGCCCAAATGCAAAATAAAAATGAAGATATGAAGTTTTATTTAAATAAAATTTTGGAAATTGCTCCACAACATAAAGCAATGCAAATTTTACAGAATTTATAAGTTGAAAAGAAGAAGAAAATTTAAAAAGAAGAAACCCTCATTTATCAAAAAAGTAATTATCTCTTTTGTTGGAATTATCTTTTTGTTAGGCATTCTTTTAGCTCACCGATTATACAGCTATGTGTATCAACCCAACATCACGCTTAACAAAAAAACAGAGCAATTCATTTATATTCCAACCAATTCTAAATTTTCTGATGTTATTCGCATTTTATCAAATGAAGGATTGCTTATCGATAAAAACTCATTCGAATGGGTGGCGGAAAGGAAAAATTTTAAGTTTAATGTAAAAGCTGGAAGGTACTTTATTAACAGGGAAATGAATAATAATGATTTAGTAAACATGTTGCGTTCTGGAAACCAACTACCTTTGAAAATCCGGTTTCATAATTTAAGGACATAGCAGCAATTAGCGGGCAAAATATCAAGTCAGATAGAAACAGATTCAATATCAATTATAAATTTAATTACTGATTCTGTTTTTTTAGATACTAATGGATTTTCTAAAGAAAATATTTCATCAATATTTATTCCAAATACTTATGAGTTTTATTGGAATACATCCGCAAAGCAATTTGTTAATAGAATGCTAAAAGAATATGATAAATTTTGGAACAAAGAAAGAATAAAAAAAGCATCTGAAATTGGGCTTACAAAAGAAGAAATAACAACAGTTGCTTCCATTGTGGAAATGGAATCCTACAAAAAAGATGAACGCCCAATTATTGCTCGGCTTTATCTTAACCGATTAAAGAAAAGAATGAAATTACAATCAGACCCAACAGTTATTTTTGCCATTGGCAATTTTTCTATTAGAAGGGTGCTGACAAAAGATTTGAAAATAGATTCGCCATACAATACCTATTTGCACAAAGGCTTGCCTCCTGGACCTATTTGTTTGCCTTCAATAAATGCAATTGATGCAGTACTTAGTGCTGAGGAAAATGATTACTTATTTATGTGTGCAAAAGAGGATTTTTCTGGATATCATAATTTTGCTAAAACAGGAAAGCAGCATAGTAAAAATGCTAAAAAATACAGAAGAGCATTAAATAAAAGAAAGATTATGCGCTAATTTTATAAATTCGCACCCACAAAAAAACAAAAGAAAATGACAAAAATTAAGTTTGGTACAGATGGTTGGAGAGCAATCATTGCAAAAGAATATACAACTGATAATGTTGCTAGAGTAAGTAGTGCTGTTGCCGAGTGGTTAAATGATAAATTTGAAAATCCTTCAGTAGTAATTGGGCATGATTGCCGTTTTTCTGGGGAAATGTTTGCAGAAACAACTGCAAAGGTATTAGCATCAAAAGGTGTTATTGTAAAAATTGCAAAAGGATTTGTTTCAACACCTATGGTTTCATTAGGAGTTGTTAAAGAAAATGCTAATTTGGGAGTTGTAATTACTGCTTCTCACAACCCTCCAGCTTATAATGGGTTTAAATTAAAAGGTGATTTTGGAGGTCCTTTATTACCTGCAGATATTACTGATGTAGAAAATAGAATTCCAGATACAAATGCAATTGATTTAGATGCAATTTCAATAGAGGATTTAGTTGCTGATGGAAAAGTAATTTATGTTGATTTAGAAGAAATGTATTGCAAACATGCAGAGAAAAACTTTGATTTGGAAGCAATTAGAAATTCTGACATGAATTTTGCTTATGATGCAATGTTTGGAGCTGGAATGAATGCAGTGAAACGCCTTTTGCCAAATGCTACTTTATTACATTGTGATGATAATCCTGGGTTTTTAGGTACAGCTCCTGAACCAATTCATAGAAACTTGCAAGAGTTTTCTGACTTGATGAAAAACAATGATTTGGATTGTGGTTTAGCTACTGATGGTGATGCTGATAGAATTGGACTTTATGATAGTAAAGGTAATTTTGTAGACTCTCATCATATTATCCTTTTACTAATTCATTATATGGTAAAGTATAAAGGAATGACAGGGAAGGTAGTTACTGCTTTTTCTTGCTCGGTAAAAGTTGAGCAAATGTGTAAACATTACGGATTAGAACAAGAAACTGTCCAGATTGGATTTAAGCATATTGCAGGAAAAATGGTAACTGAAGATGTTCTTTTAGGAGGAGAGGAGTCAGGAGGAATTGCAACTGCTGGCCATATCCCTGAAAGAGATGGGATTTGGATGGGATTAATTTTATTTGAATTTATGGCAAAATCAGGTAAGTCTTTAGAAGATTTAATTGCAGAAGTATATGAAATTGTTGGTCCTTTTGCATTTGAGCGTATTGATTTGCATATTGATAACGATACTAAACTTACCATTATTGAGGATTGTAAAGCTGGTAAATTCACTAAGTTTGGTAAATATGAAGTGGAAAGAATTGAAACAATTGATGGCTTTAAATTCTTTTTTGATGCAGATAGCTGGTTGATGATTCGTCCTTCTGGAACTGAGCCTGTTTTAAGAACTTATGCGGAAAGCTCAAATCAAGAAAAAGTATTTGATATTTTGGCAGATTGTAAGGCTACTATTCTTTAAATGAAACGCCTGTTTCTGATATTATTTTCTTTTGTAATTCTTTCCGCATCTGCACAAAACAGGTCTTACTCTAAAAATAAATTTAGTGATTGGGAATTTGGAAATTCTTATCATCCCAATAAGAAAAGGAAAAACATTCTTTTAATTTCGGAAGCGAGTGCTTATACTATTGCTTTGTCTGGTCTTAATCAACTTTGGTATGCCGATTATCCTAGAAGTAGTTTTCATTTTATAAATGATAATCAGGAGTGGTTGCAAATGGACAAAATGGGGCATATGTCATCCTCTTATTATATGGGAGTTGCCGGAATTAAAGCATATGAATGGGCTGGTTTTAGCAGAAAAGAATCAATTTGGTATGGTGGAATGACAGGTTCGTTATTTTTAACTGTTATTGAGGTTTTAGATGGAACATCTAAGCAGTGGGGAGCATCATCAGGAGATTTAATTGCTAATACAATGGGCTCTGCTTTTTGTGTTTCTCAAGCTCTTTGGTGGAATGTGCAAAGAGTACAGTTAAATTATTGCTTCCTACCAACATAATGGGCAGAGAAAAATCCAGAGCAATTAGGAAGTAATCATCTTGAAAGAGCGCTTAAAGATTATAATGGACAGACATATTGGCTGTCGTTTAATATGTATTCATTTTTACAAAAAGATCATATTCCAGAATGGCTATCTGTTTCTTTGGGTTATGGAGCTCATTTTATGAGCCAACCCTACCCAAAAGAAGGAAAACCTGTTTGGAGAAAAAGACAATATTACCTATCATTAGATATAGATTTAAATCGAATAAAAACAAATTCAAAATTTGTAAATTCTGTTTTGCATACTTTTGGTTTCTTAAAATTTCCTATGCCAACATTAGAGATGCGTGATGGGAAATTCTATTTTCACACATTATATTTGTAAATGAGTCATAATTTCAAGACAGGGGATAGAGTGCTTTTTATCAATGAAAATGATAAAGGTACCATTTTAATGTTTATTGGAGATGCTAAAGCAAAAGTGCTAAATAGTAATGGCTTTGAGGAATTGGTAGCTATTAAAGATTTAATGCCTTTTCCAGCTGATACGCATGATAAAGGTGCTTATGGAAACTTCTCTTACTCAAAAGATGAAATAGAAGAAAACCCTACTTTTTCTTCTCAAAAATTTATTCAATTTTCTAATGATAAAATAAGTCAAATTGTATTTAAAGCCGATTTGCATATTGAAAATTTAATAGAACATTACCATCATTTAGAGAATTTTGAGATTATTCAGATTCAATTAAATAGATGTGAGGATTGTATTTCTTTTGCAAAGCATGAAGGAATTCCTAGATTAAAAGTAGTGCACGGAATAGGGCAAGGGGTGCTAAAAAAAGAGATTCATCAATTATTAAGAGGTTATAGTTTGCAATTTTTTGATGAGTCAGGATTTACTGAAGTAATTATTTCTTAAGTTTGCCCTTACAATGAAAAACTTAATTCTTCTTTTTTTCTTATTTTTTAGCATCTTAGCTTTTCCTCAAGATATGGCATTTATTTATGGTGGTGGAAATTTGTGCGATAATGCTGGAACAATTGATGTGGAAATCAGCTTGAACGGAACTGCCCCTTGGAATATAATTTATGCTATTGATGGGATAAATCAGCCCGCAACTTCTTCTTCTAATAATCCTCACATAATTAGTACAACAGTAGCAGGAGTTTATTCTGTAGTTTCAGTTTCAGATGCTAATGGAGTAGGTTCGGCCAGTGGAAGTGCTGTGGTAACTATTTTGCAATCACCTACTGCAGATTTTTCTATAAATCCTGATACTATTTCTGTTTTGCATCCTAGTACACAATTTAGAGATAAAACTATTGGGGCAACTGCTTGGCAATGGAATTTTGGCGATAATACCGCAATTAATAATTCACAAAACCCCACTCATACTTTCGATACTATTGTGGGAATTTACCAAGTTACTCTTATTACAACTGATGCCAATAATTGTACTGATACTACTTTTAAACAAGTATGGGTAGAGGACAAATATTTTATTTTTATTCCAAATAGTTTTACGCCCGATTTGGATGGAGTGAACGATAGATTTTGCCTTAGTTATCACGCTATAAGAGAAAATACTTTTTATTTTAAGGTGTATGAGATGAGGGGAGAAGTAGTCTTTTATACAAAAAACATTAAAACACTGGTGTGCGATAATGCTGGAGCAAATGGTTGGGATGGCACTCATAACAAAAGCGGAAAGGAACTGCCTTTAGGGAATTATATTTATGAAGTTTATTTCCAAGATTTTGAAGGATGGAAACATCACGACTTTGGGTTTTTACATATTATTCGGTAAATTTCTTTTTTCTGCAACTATCTTCATGCTTAATCCGTAAATTTTATCATAGAAACCAATATCCAATTTGTTATGAAAAATTTTACCCTTTCAATTTTAGTTTTATTTAGCCAAATTTCTTTTTCTCAAGATGTCGTACGTACTGAGTTAGTTTCATTTCAAACAAATGAAAAAAACAGTAAGAATATTACTTTTACTTTAACTCAGAAAAATAAAGAAAAAGGTATTGTAATAAAAGCGAAAAAAGTAAATGAAACCTATTCTTTACCATGTAAATGGGAAGTAGAAATAAATGAAAAAGAAGCGAAATTGTTTGTAAACAAGTTAAAAAGTGCAATTGTATCATGTAATTCAAATCTTGATGCAGATTGGATTACATCCAATACAATTATGAAATGTTCGAATAATAGGATAAAAATAAAAATGCAACAAGCGGTTTGTGTTAGCGGACATCAAACTGGATATTTTCAGAAAAAATGTAATAAAAAGCTAAACTTTACAATTGATAAAAAAACAGGAAGAGAAATAGTGAAAAAATTAAATGACTTGTTAAATAATAATCAGAAGTTAGTTGTAGAAAAATGATTTATTTTTCCTCCTCCCTCTCAATTATCTTAACTATATGCTTGTCGTTTATTCGCTTGGCAATAATTTTCTTATCCTTATCTAAAAGATAAATAACGGGAGTAGAGTAAATATCATATTTATCTCTCCAATCACTACTTGCTACCGGATTACCCTCCGTATCATGATTAATATCTGCTACATTTAGCCATTCTTCTGTTTTTTGTTCTTTAATAAATGTTTTCCATTCTTCTTTATCAAATTCTGTAGCAACCGCAAAAGTTTTTATATCTACTCCTTTTACTGTTAAAGAATCAATAACATATTTAATTTTAGGTATTTCTTTTGTTCAATAAATACCTGATTCAACAAAATATGGTAAAAATTCAACTTGCATTAATCTTGAATATTTAGGAATAGATAATTTTTTATTAGTATAATTATAAA
>CAYVKX010000060.1:0-12627 GCA_964452095.1 uncultured Weeksellaceae bacterium | reverse complement strand
GTGCAAAAAGTGGTGCAGTTTTTAGTTCTGGATCTTGTTGTTATCATGTAAATAGGTGTTAGGTTGTAATCCTGCTACATTTGTAATAAATAAGGATGGAATTATTGTTTGGCGACATTTTGATCCGAACTACAAAAAACGATCATCTGTAAAAGATATTTTAGATGCTTTAAATAAAATCTAATACTTTAACTATACCCTTTTTATCAAATCCGCATTATCATCTGAAAATTTCTCCAAAACAATAAAGAAATTTTCTAAATCTGCCTGGGTATTTTCACCATTTATTGTAACTAATCGTACAAATCCTTTGTCGTGAAAATGCCCAAAACCAACCATTAAAGTATTACTTTCATAAAGTTTTGTGCATAAATCTTGCGGGTCAAGATCTTTGTAATTAAAACAAATCGAAAGAGAATCTTCAAAACTATACAAAGTATAATCAGGATTGTTTTTTACATAATTTCTTGCATAATCTGCTAACTCAAATTCATGATTAACTATTTTCGCTAACCCTTTTGTGCCAATTGCCTTCCACATAGTCCAAAATTTTAGTGCATTATTTCTTCTTCCACATTCAAAAGAAGTTTGCCCTAAATTGTATTCCTCATCATGAGTTTGGTACAAATATGTAGCATCATGATTAAAAGAATTGTACAAATCGTTTTTATCTTTTACTACTAAAACAGAAGTGCTTAGTGGCGCCCCTAAAGTTTTATGAGCATTAAAACAAAACGAATCCGTTTGCTCAATTCCTTTCACTAAATGTTTATACTTTTCAGAAAAAATAACTGAACCACCAAAAGCTCCATCTAAATGTAGCCAGATGGAATGTTTCTTACAAATAGGTGCTAATTCACTAACATTATCAAAAGCACATAAAACAGTAGTTCCTGCAGTTGCATTTATATAAAATGGTGTAAATCCGTTTGCAATATCTTGTTCTATTTGCTTTTGGAACCTCTCCACACAAATGCTCCCTTTTTCATCTGATTTTATGTAGCGAACATTCTTAGTCCCTATACCTATAAAAGAAGCGTTTTTTGCAATAGAATAATGAGAGTTCTCTGAAGTATAAGCCACTAATTGCAGACTAATTCCTTGGTCTTTTATTTCCAAATTTACCTTGCCTCTTGCCATAATTAAGGACATAAAATTACTCATACTTCCTCCGGTTGGAAAAGTTCCGCCAGCATTTTTATCATAGCCAATCAAATTGTAAACTTGCGATAAAATTTCTTTTTCGACAGCAACTTGAGGTCCTGCAATTTTATAGGTAGCCATTGAATTATTTAAGAAAACAGCTAATAAATCTCCCAAAACTGCCTTACTATGCCTTCCTCCAAAAAGTTGATTAAAAAACAAATTAGAAGAAGTTTTAGGGCTTTTTAAAAGCAACTCTTTTAATGCTTTCTTAAAATCTTTATCATTTGTTGGTTCATTACTTATTGAAATATCTAAAACATTTTTTACCTGATTTGGCTCAATTTTTTCAGCTACAGGATTATTGTTTTCATCCTCTAAAAACACTTTAATAAGTTCATTAAACAGCTTTAAATCATCAAACATGGATTTCGACATAAATTTTTAATTTTTACTTCTGTTTTGTGGAGATAGTGGGATTCGAACCCACGACTTCTTGCATGCCATGCAAGCACTCTAGCCAACTGAGCTATACCCCCAAAAAACAATGGACAAATCTAAAGGAATTTCCTTATTTTTGAGCAATGATTCCATTTCAAATTAAAAGAAGAATAATCAGTAGTTATATTTAACAATCAAAAACTATATTTGCACGCATTATATTTAGGTGGGTTCTAAAAATACATTCACATCAAAATTTTCATAGTTTTTTTTAGACAAAGAAGATTTTTGAAATTTTATCTGGATAATATAAAAAAAGATGATGCAGTATAAAGAAAATTATGAAAACCTAGGAGGAACAAATATAAACAAACAATCTGCTTTGTTGTATTTTTCTTCAAAGAGCAAAAGCTATTCTAAGAAAAAATACGCCTTACATCTTATTTGTTATATTTGTTTTTTGAAAGAAATTTATTATTAAAACCCACCTTTAGCCAAACAAATGAGTAAATTCAAGCAGTACAATCAATTAAGTTTATCTAACACTCACAAAGAGGTATTAGAAAATTGGAGAAAATCTGATGTTTTTAATAAAAGTATTGAAAGCAGAAAAGGCAATCCAACTTTTACTTTTTATGAGGGGCCACCATCAGCAAATGGAATGCCTGGAATACACCATGTAATTGCTCGTACAATTAAGGATTTGTTTTGCAGATACAAAACTTTGCAAGGTTTTGAGGTAAATCGTAAGGCTGGTTGGGATACTCATGGTCTCCCAGTAGAACTTGGAGTAGAAAAAAGATTAGGAATTACTAAAGAAGATATTGGAAGTAAAATTTCAATTGAAGATTACAATAAAGCTTGTCGTACTAATGTGATGAAGTATAAGGGTAGTTGGGAGGACATCACAGAAGAAATGGGTTATTGGGTAGATATGCAAAATCCTTATGTAACTTATGATAATAAATACATTGAAAGTGTTTGGTGGCTATTAGGTAAAATGCACTCAAAAGGATTGCTTTACAAAGGACACACTATTCAGCCATTTTCACCAAAAGCAGGAACTGGTTTAAGCACACATGAGCTCAATCAGCCTGGATGTTATCGTGATGTAAAAGATACTTCTGCTATTGCTCAGTTTAAGATTGTAAATAATAAAGATTCTGAATTTTTGTTTGACCAAACTAAAAATGATGTTTACTTTTTAGCTTGGACTACTACACCATGGACTTTGCCTTCAAATACTGCTCTTGCTGTTGGGAATAAGATTGATTATTTACTAGTAGAAACTCTAAATCAATATACAGGAAAAGCAATTTCAGTAGTTGTAGCTAAGGATTTAGCAAACAAGTATTTTAGTCCAGATAATGCTGAGCTAAAATTTGAAGATTATGAAATTGGAAAGAAAAACCTTCCATTCAAAATTATATCAGACTTTAAAGGTGGTGATTTAGAAAACTTAAGATATGAGCAGCTTTTAGCTTACGCACAGCCAGAAGAAGGAGATGCATTTAAAGTTTTATTAGGAGATTTTGTAACAACTGAAGATGGAACAGGAATAGTTCATTTAGCGCCAAGTTTTGGGGCGGATGATAATAGGGTTTGTAAACAAAATGGTATTGGTAGTTTAACACTTGTTAATAAACAAGGAAAGTTTGTAAATGAGGTAACTGATTTTGCAGGAATGTATGTAAAAGATGAATTTTATACTGATGCAGATGAAAAACCAAAACTTTCAGCTGATGTGCACATTGTCATTAAATTAAAAGGAGAAAATCTTTGTTTCAAATCAGAAAAATACGAACATTCATACCCTCATTGTTGGAGAACAGATAAACCAATTTTATACTACCCAATGGATAGTTGGTTTGTAAAAACTACTGACTACAAAGAGAGAATGTTGGAACTTAATAGTACTATCAACTGGAAACCAAAATCAACTGGAGAAGGAAGGTTTGGGAAATGGCTAGAAAACTTAGTTGATTGGAATTTATCTCGTTCAAGATTTTGGGGAATTCCTATTCCAATTTGGAGAACTGAGAATGGAGAAAAGGAAATATGTATCAGTTCGATTGAACAATTAAAATCAGAAATTGAAAAATCAATTGCTGCTGGATTTATGAAATCTAACCCTCTAGCAAATTTTATTGTTGGAGATATGTCAGAAGAAAATTACAATACTTTTGATTTGCACAGGCCTTATGTTGATGATATCATTTTAGTATCAGAAGATGGAAACCCAATGAAAAGGGAATTAGATTTAATTGATGTTTGGTTTGATTCTGGATCAATGCCATATGCTCAATTGCATTATCCTTTTGAAAATAAGGACATCTTTGAAAAAAATTATCCTGCTGATTTTATTGCAGAAGGAGTTGATCAAACAAGGGGCTGGTTCTTTACTTTGCATGCAATTTCTACTATGCTTTTTGACTCTGTTGCGTATAAAAATGTAATTTCAAACGGATTAGTTCTAGATAAGAACGGAAATAAAATGTCAAAAAGACTAGGGAATGCAGTGGATCCTTTTATAACAATTGACAAATATGGAGCTGATGCCACAAGATGGTATATGATTTCTAACGCACAGCCTTGGGATAATTTAAAATTTGATGAGGGAGGAATTATTGAGGTTCAAAGAAAATTCTTTGGAACACTTTATAATACTTATTCTTTCTTTGCGCTTTACGCTAATATTGATGGATTTAAATACTCAGAAGATGACGTGCCTTTAAGAGAAAGAACAGAATTAGACAGATGGATTTTGTCTGAATTAAACACTTTAATAAAGGAAGTTGAAGGGAATTATGAAAGCTATGAACCAACAAGGGTTGCTCGTTTAATTCAGGATTTTGTAATGGATAAATTGAGTAATTGGCATGTTCGTTTAAGCAGAAGACGCTTTTGGAAAGGAGAATATAATAATGAAAAAGTTGCTGCTTATCAAACGCTATTTGAATGTTTAGAAAAAGTTGCTTTACTCGCTTCACCTATCGCTCCATTCTTTATGGACAGATTGTTCCAAGATTTAAATGCTGTAAGCGGAAAACACTCTGCATCATCAATTCATTTAGCTGATTTTCCAAAATCAGATGCAAGTAAAATTGATGTAGATTTAGAGCGAAAAATGCAAATGGCACAGAACGTAACTTCACTTGCCTTATCTTTAAGAAAAAAGGAAAGATTGAGAGTTCGTCAGCCACTTCAAAAAATTATGATTCCTATTTTAAATGCTAAAATGCAAGAAGATATTGAAGGTGTTTCTGGAATTATTCTGAGTGAAATAAATGTAAAAGAAATTGAATTTTTAGGAGAAGATTCTGATGTTTTAACAAAACAAATTAAACCAAACTTTAAAACACTTGGTCCGAAATTTGGTAAAGATATGAAGTTGATTTCTGGGGTTATAAATCAATTTTCAGCTGATGATATTAAGAAAATTGAGCAAGAAGGAAGTTATCAAATCAATGAAAATATAACTATTGATATTTCTGATGTTGAAATTACATCAAAAGACATTCCTGGCTGTATAGTTGCAACAAACAATGGCTTAACAGTTGCGTTAGATATTACACTTTCTGATGAATTGAGAGAGGAAGGTTTGGCAAGAGAATTTATAAATCGCATACAAAACTTAAGAAAGGATAGTGGTTTTGAAGTTACTGACAAGGTGAAAATACAGGTTGAAAAAAATGACAGCTTAACAGCTGCTATTAAGAATAATTTCACTTATATTTGTAGTGAAACTTTAGCGGTAGAACTTGAGTTTGCAGAAACCCCTGATTTTAACGGAGAAACACTACAACTGATTGACGAAATAAACGCTAAAGTTAAAATAACAAAAAATTAGAAATTATGACTAAAAAAAATGCGTTCACTAATAAAGAACTTAAAGAATTTAAGGAATTAATTTTGGAAAAAATTGAACGAGCTAAAGAGGATTTGGCTCTTTTAAAAAGTGCTTATGCCAATGATGCCGACAATGGGACGGAAGATACTGCCCCAACTTTTAAAGCTTTTGAGGAAGGATCAACTACTCTTTCAAAAGAGGAAAATATGAAGTTAGCTATGCGACAAGAAAAGTTTATCAATAACTTGAAAAATGCACTTATCAGAATTGAGAATAAATCCTATGGCGTGTGTAGAGTTACAGGAAAATTGATTGCTAAGGAAAGGTTGAATTTAGTGCCGCACGCAACCTTAAGTATTGAGGCAAAAAAAATGCAATAATTTCTTTTGAGAAAAATATTTTTAACATCATTTCTTCTTATTCTTGTTGATCAAACCCTAAAATTTTGGATAAAAACCAATATGTTTTTAGGTCAAGAATATCAGATTTTCGATTGGTTTATTATTCATTTTACTGAAAATAACGGAATGGCTTTTGGTATGGAATTTGGGGGCTATACTGGCAAAACTTTACTTACTCTTTTTAGAATTATAGTCGTTATTGTTGGGATTTATTATGTGAAATCTATTGTAAATTCCAAGCTTTCAAATGGAGCATTAATTGCCTTAGGATTGATTATTGGTGGGGCAATCGGAAATATAATTGACAGTACAATTTATGGAGTAATTTTTGATGATAGTTTCGGGAAAATTGCAACTCTATTTCCAGAAACTGGGGGCTACTCCCATTTACTTCACGGCAAGGTTGTAGATATGTTTTATTTTCCTTTAATCAACTCTCATTTTCCAGATTGGGCACCATTGTGGGGTGGCGATCATTTTATTTTTTTCCGTCCTGTTTTTAATATTGCTGATGCAGGAATTTCTGTTGGAATTTTTATGATTTTACTCTTTTACAGGAAAGAGTTTAGCTAAATCAAATTATTTGCAATTAAATACTCAGCAATCTGAACCGTATTTGTAGCAGCTCCCTTTCTTAAATTATCAGCCACTATCCACATGTTTAAGGTTTTTTCTTGAGTAAAATCTTTTCTTATTCTACCAACAAAAACTTCATCTTTTTTGTGAGCAGTGATTGGCATAGGATATTCATTTTTCTGAGGATTATCCAAAACTGCAACTCCATCCATCATATTTAACGCAAAGCGGATTTCATCTAAATCAAAATCATTTTCAAAGGTAATATTCACACTTTCTGAGTGCCCACCCACAACAGGAACACGAACAGCAGTTGCAGAAACTTCAATATTTTCATCCAAAATCTTTTTAGTTTCATTGGTGAGTTTCATCTCCTCTTTGGTATAACCATTATCTTCAAAAACATCACAATGAGGTAAAGCATTTTGGTAAATATGATGCGGATAAGCCGTTTCTCCACTTACTCCTTTCTCCTCATTTTCTAATTGCTGAACCGCTTTCACTCCAGTTCCAGTAATGGACTGATAAGTAGAAACAACAACTCTTTTTACGCCAAACTTTTTATGAAGTGGTGCGAGTGCCATTACTAATTGTATGGTAGAGCAATTTGGATTTGCAATTATTTTATCTTGTTCTGTTAGCTCAGAACCATTAATTTCTGGAACTATCAATTTGTGATTTTCTGACATTCTCCAGTAGGAAGAGTTATCAATTACTTTACATCCTTTTTCTGCAAGTTTAGGTGCCCAAATTTCTGAGATTTTTCCTCCAGCTGAAAAAAGTGCTAAATCAACTTCTTGCTTTACTAAATCATCCAAAGAAATAATTACATATTCTTTGCCCAAGTAATTTACTGACTTTCCGCAAGATTTCTCTGAAGCAACAGGTATCAACTCAGTTAATGGGAAACTTCTTTCTGCAAGAACTTCCAACATCTCTTTCCCAACCATTCCAGTAACTCCAACTATTGCTAATCTCATTTATCTTTTTTAACTCTGTAAAAATAGTATATTTACGGACTATGAAGAAACTGTTTTTTACTTTTCTGTTTTTGGCGCAATCCTTAGTAGGATACTCACAATTTACTGATGATTTTAATGATGGAGATTTCACAAACAATCCTGCTTGGAATGGTGATTCTACCAAGTTTGAAGTCGATTCTATGAATTTCTTACACCATAAAACTGATACTATTAGTGGGGAAAGCTATTTATATACTGAAAGTAATGTTGCTATTAATGCTGTTTGGGAATTTGATGTAGAATTATTATTTGACCCTTCTCCGTCAAATTATGCCAAAGTGTATCTAATTTCAGACGAGCAAAATTTGTCAAATGATTTGAATGGATTTTATGTAAAAATTGGTGGTGCAACAGGAAACTTTGATGATGTGAGTTTATATGCCCAAATTGGAAATTCCCATATAAAAATAATTGATGGGACTGATGGATTAGCATCTTCAAACCCTAATTTAAGTATTAAAATTACACGAGATGTTGATGGTTGGTGGGAATTGTTTGTTGGAACCCCAAACTTTCCTTCTTTACAAGGGACATTCCTTTTTAATACAATTAATAATGAGGCTAATTATTTTGGAGTTTATTGTAAATATACAACCACAAGAGCTGATAAATTTTGGTTTGACAACTTTAATGTTAGTGGTGATTCTATAAATCAATCGCCACAAATTACTTTTGAAAACGACATCATAATTAATGAAATTTTTGCTGACCCAACTCCATCAATTGGACTTCCTGAATTTGAATACATTGAACTTTATAACACAACAAATTCCGCAATTGATTTAACGGATTGGACAATCACTCTTGGTACGACCGACAAGGTTTTTCCACCTTCAATAATTGAGGCAGACAGCTTTGTTATTTTAGTAAAAGAAGATGCGATTGATTCTTTCCCAAGCAATATTTCAAAGATTGGTTTTTCGTCCATTGCAATTACGAATGGAGGGACAAGCATTACTCTTCAAAATGCTTCTGATAGCATTATCAATTCTGTAACTTTTACTGATGATTGGTATAATGATTCTGATAAAGATGATGGTGGGTGGTCCTTAGAATTAATCAACCCTAATTCGCTTTGTTTGGGGAAGGAAAATTGGAATGCTTCTAATGATATTTTAGGTGGAACTCCAGGGAAGCAAAATTCAATTTACAGCAACCAGAATAATTTGGACTCACTATATATTACTAATGTTTTTGCTGATGGAGTTTATAATGTAATTGTTGAATTAAACAGAGGGCTGGACAGCTTCCAATTAGCAAATACTTCTAACTATTTTGTAAGTAGTTTAGGAGTGCCAAATTCAGTCGCAATCTCTAATGATAACGAAACGATAACACTTATTTTCAATGATAGTTTAATTTCAGGAATTACCTATGTTTTTCAACTTCAAAACTTACTTTCGGATTGCCTTGGGAACTCACTTGACACTACAATTCAGCATACTTTTACACTCCCATTTTTTGCATCAAAAAATGAGGTGGTAATTAATGAAATATTCTGTGATGAAACGCCTTCAATTGGATTGCCAGAAGTAGAGTATATTGAGCTTTACAATAATACCAATAAACTTTTCTCATTAAGCGGATGGAAGTTAATAATTGGCACATCTGAAAAAGTTTTTTCTGATGCAGTTATAGAACCAGACAGCTTTGTGGTTTTAGTAAAAGAAGATGCGATTGATTCTTTTCCAAACGACATTTCTAAGATTGGTTTTTCTTCTATTTCTCTGACAAATAGTGGGGCTGATATCATTCTTAAAGACAATAATGGGAAGACAATAAATGCTATTTCCTACACTGATAAATGGTACAATGATGATAATAAATCAGATGGAGGATGGAGTATTGAAAGGGTAAATCCGAACCTATATTGTGAGGGGAAAAACAATTGGCGAGCATCAATTGCAAATATTGGGGGAACTCCTGGAAAACAAAATTCAGTATGGGGAGAAGCTGTTTTTGCAGCTGATTTTAGAATTACAAAAGCTTACATAGTAGATAGCAACAAAGTGAAAATTCACTTTAATAAAAACTTGGATTCATTGCTATTGTCAGATGTTTCATTGTTTGAAATAAATGGAAATATTGCTACAAATAGCAATCCTGTTTCTCCATTTTTTGATGCTACAATTCTAACTTTTAATTTTACCTTTTTAGAAAATGCTACCTATACAATTTCAGTAAATAGTTTAGTTGATTGCTCAGGAAATAGCATTAGTAATACTATACAATTTGGAATTCCTGATTCTGCCTTGGAAAATGAAATTGTGATTAATGAAGTGCTGTTTAATCCAAAAGATAATGGAGTTGATTATGTTGAACTGTATAACAATTCTTCTTCCTTTTTTGATTTATCAAAGTTAAATATTGCTAACTTTTTTGAATTTGGAAATCAAAATTCTCCAGAGAATCCTAAAATAATATCAGAGGAAATACTTCTTTACCCACCAAAAACTTATTTAGTTTTAACTACTGACACAGCAAAAGTAAAAGCACAATATTATTGTAAAAATCCTTATAATTTTATTGAAATAGAAAGCATGCCAACCTTATCAAATGACACAGGAAACATCTGTATTATTCATCAATCACAAAACCAAATAATTGATGCATTTTCCTATTCTGAAAACATGCATTTTTCACTTTTAGAAACTGATGATGGAGTAAGTTTAGAGCGTTTAGATATAAATGACAAAACTCAGAAAAGTAGTAATTGGCATTCGGCAGCAAGTACAGTTGGTTATGGAACGCCAACTTATCAAAATTCCCAGCAATTTATCAGCCAAAGTATTGGAGAAATGAATGTTGAACCCAAATCTTTTTCACCAAATAATGACAGTTACAAAGATGTAACTTCCATCAATTGGAACTTTAGTAAAACCAACTTAATGGCTACTATCAAGGTTTTTGATAGTGAAGGAAGGGTGGTGAAAAACCTCCTTAATAATGAGATGATTGGAAATTCTGGAAGTATTAATTGGGACGGAACATCAGAAGATGGATTGCAATTGAATTCTGGCATGTATATTATTTGGATGGAAGTATTCTCAGAAAGTGGTAGTGTAGATCGTTATAAAGAGGTGGTGGTATTAAGCAGATAATGCCAGTTCCTAGTCATATAACAGAGCTTTTAAAAATCATTCCCAATAAAGCGGGAGTCTATCAATATTATGATAAAAATGAAAAGTTACTTTATGTTGGTAAGGCAAAAGATTTAAAAAAAAGAGTTTCGTCTTACTTTACAAAAAAACAAGTGCATGGAAAAACTAGGGTTCTTGTAAGTAAAATTCAAGATATTAAATATGTGGTTGTGGCTACAGAAATGGATGCCTTGCTTTTAGAAAACAACCTCATTAAAAAGCATCAGCCTAAGTATAATGTAATGCTAAAAGATGGAAAAACATACCCTTGGATTTGCATTAAAAACGAACCTTTTCCAAGAGTTTCCCAAACAAGAAATATAGTGAAAGATGGCTCAGAACATTTTGGACCTTACACTTCTGTTCGTTTAGTAAAAACCCTTTTAGACTTTTTTCATCAACTCTATCCTCTTAGAAATTGCTCTCTAAATTTATCTGATAAAAATATAAAAAGTAAGAAGCTTAAAGTCTGTTTGGAATACCATATGGGCAACTGCTTGGGGCCTTGTGAAGACAAACAAACTAATGCAGATTATCTGATAGGAATTGAACATATTAAACAGATAATTAAGGGAAATATAAAATCTGTAATTGAGCATTTGAAAAAAGCAATGCTTGATTTTTCTACTGAAATGGAGTTTGAGAAAGCACAATCCGTAAAAGATAAAATTGAGCTTTTAAAAAATTATCAAGCCAAATCAACTATTGTAAATTCTAAGATAAATGATGTGGATGTTTTTACTATTATTTCTGATGAAGATGCTGCTTTTGTCAACTATTTAAAAATAAATTCTGGTGCAATTGTACAGGCACATACTATGGAGCTTAAAAAGAAATTAGAGGAAACAGAAGAAGCGCTTTTGCAATTAGCAATTGTGGAACTTAGACAAAGATTTAACAGTACTTCCAAAGCTATTTACTGCTCACATTCACTTGAAAATGTATGGGAAAATTTGAGTATTACTATTCCGAAAATTGGAGATAAGAAAAAATTGATAGATCTTAGTTTGCGCAATGCAAAATACATGCAATTAGACAAAAAGAAGCGACAAATCAATAATATTGAAAGGCAAGATAATAAGCGTATATTAGAGCAATTACAGAAAGATTTAAGAATGGTTGATCGTCCAAGGCATATTGAGTGTTTTGATAATTCAAATATTCAAGGAACAAACCCTGTTGCTGCTTGTGTAGTGTTTAAAAATGCAAAGCCAAGCAAAAAAGATTATAGAAATTTTAATATAAAAACAGTTGAAGGTCCTGATGATTTCGCATCAATGGAGGAAGTAGTTTACAGGAGATATAAAAGGTTGTTAGAGGAGGAGAAAGAATTGCCTCAACTAATAGTAATTGATGGAGGAAAAGGACAATTAAGTTCAGCAGTAAAGAGTTTAGAAAAACTAAATTTGAGAGGTAAAATATCTATCATTGGAATTGCAAAACGCTTAGAAGAAATCTATTTTCCTGGAGATAGTGTTCCTCTTTATTTGGATAAACGCTCGGAAAGTTTAAAGTTAATACAACAACTTAGAGATGAAGCCCACCGCTTTGGAATTACTCATCATAGGAAAAAGAGGAACAAAGGAAATTTAGGAACATCACTTGATAAAATTGAAGGAATAGGACCAAAAACTGTAGAGCTTTTAATTTCTCATTTTGGATCAGTTAAAAAAGTAATGGAGGCCAATAAAGAGGAATTAATAAAATTGATAGGAAAAAGTAGGGCTGAGAAAATTTATGAAAAACAAAAGAACTAAAATCATCATTTATGCAATATTAATAATATTGCTGCTACCACTTGTTGCTATGCAATTTACAGATGAAGTAAATTGGAATTTTTTGGATTTTAAAGTAGCGGCCGCTCTACTGCTAGGCACAGCTTTTATGTGTGAATTTGTAATAAGAAAAGTACAAAAACGCAAATTACGAATTGCCTTATGTATGGCTATTTTAGTTGCACTTCTGCTTATTTGGGCAGAACTTGCGGTTGGGATTTTTCATTAAAAACTATCAAAAGGGCTTTTTACTTTGAGTAGAGTAGGGGTTGCTATATG
>CAYVKX010000059.1:0-12830 GCA_964452095.1 uncultured Weeksellaceae bacterium | reverse complement strand
GTGGTACCTCCAGGAATCGAACCAGGGACACATGGATTTTCAGTCCATTGCTCTACCAACTGAGCTAAGGTACCAACATAAATTGGGCTGCAAATTTAATTGTTTTTTTCTTTTACCAAAATATTTTTTTGTTTTCATGTACTCCCTTTACTAATTGCTTAATTTTGCAGACAAATTATTTTAATGAATCTTGTAATAGATATAGGGAATACTAGTAGCAAAGTCGCAATTTTTGATGGTGATGAACTATTAAAACACCAAAATTGCAGCTTACTTACTTTGCAAGAAATTCTACTTTTTACTAAAGATTACATTATTTCTGCCACTATTATTTCTTCAGTAAAGGAATTAAATGATGAAATAGAATCGATTCGTTCTCATTTTAATGCCCTTTTGCTTTCGCACAATACTCCCATTCCAATTTCTAATAATTATCAATCTCCAGAAACTTTAGGGAAAGATAGATTAGCGGCAATAGTGGGTGCTAGTAAAGAATTTCCAAACAAAAATATTTTAGTAATTGATGCGGGAACTTGCATTACTTTTGATTACTTTTTGGAAGGCATTTATTGTGGAGGAAGAATTAGTCCAGGACTTCAAATGCGATATGATGCTTTGCATCAGTTTACCAATCAGTTGCCACAAATTAATTTTTCTGATGAGCATTTTTCATTAGGAAATGACACAAAATCTTCTATTATAACTGGCGTACAACAAGGTATTTTAGATGAAATTGATGGAGGAATCACCGCTTTTGTAAAAGAAAATAAGAATACAATCGTTATTGTTTGCGGAGGATACTATAAATTCTTTGTGAAACACTTAAAAAATAGCATATTTGCAAACCCTTTTATAGTACTAAAAGGACTAAATATAATTTCAGAATTCAATGCAAAAAAATAAACATTTTTTTATCCTAATATTTTTATTTATTGGGGCTAATATTTCCGCTCAAAACCAACTAAACTCTCCTTATTCTCGCTTTGGAATTGGCGATTTGCAATCCAATGTTTTATCCGAATATGCAGCAATGGGAGGCACATCAATTGCCAGCAATAATGCTAAAATAGTGAATCCTTACAATCCGGCTTCTTACACTTCATTTAAGCCAAATTCATTCATTTTTTCTACTGGAGGAATGCACCAAACTACCAATATGCTAACTACTGACTTGGAGCAAACCACCAATTACACTTCTTTTTCTCATCTTATTTTGGGCTTCCCAATTTCCAAAAAAATTGGAGCAAGTATCGGAATGTTGCCTTATAGCAGGGTTGGTTATGTTTTAGAAAATTCAGAATTTATAAATAATATTGGTAAAGTGGACTATACTTATAATGGAGATGGCGGTTTAAATATGTTGTATTTTGGTGGGGCCTATCAAGTAATGGATAACTTATCGGTGGGAGCGAATGCAAACTATTTATTTGGCGGATTAAATCAGAAAAAGAAAGTGATGTTTAGTGATGCTAGTTTTAATACTAGAACAACTTCTAGTATTGCGGCAAAAGGATTTTTCTATCAATTGGGGTTGATCTATAGTAAGTGTATTACAGAGAAAACACATCTAACTCTTGGAATTTCTGCTACTAATAATGCTGAAATATCTGCCAAACAATCGGTGCTTACGGAAACTTATGATGTTGTTTCTTCTATTTATGAAGTGGTAAAAGATACTGCAGAAAATTCTTCTAGCGGATTTACCAATAATATACTTTTGCCTCAGAATATTGCTGTTGGAATGTCCTTAGAAATGGACAAAAAATGGTTGCTTTTAGCAGATTATTCTACCCAAAGCTGGGCTAATTATAAAATATTTGGCGAGTCAGATAATTTAGTAAATAGCACAAGGTTTTCAGCTGGATTTCAATTCACTCCTAAGCATGATGCAGTAAATAAATATTGGAAACTAATCAAGTTTCGCTTTGGAGGAAAATTTGAAAAAACTTACTTACAATTAGAGGGCTTGCAATTAAATGAAAAAAGTGTCAGTTTTGGTTTTGGACTTCCTCTTAGAAAAACAAAATCAACAATCAATCTTTCAGCAGAAATTGGAGAAAGAGGAACTACAAATAGAAACTTAATAAAAGAACAATTTTTACGATTCCAAATAGGACTAAGTTTTAGCGATATTTGGTTTGTAAAAAGAAAATACGATTAAAAAAAAGAAAAAAATGAAGAAAATATTTGGGATATTATTTTGTGTATTGTTAATAGCTAATAGTGCAAAATCACAAAGTAAATATGGAGCAGATAGCGTAAATTGTGTAACAAATCTTTCTTTGTACACAGAGTATTATAAGCAAAAAAATTATGATGATGCCATCAAATCATGGCGTTGGGTTTACAATAATTGTCCTTCTGCAAGCAGTAATATATTTAAAAGAGGGCCAAAATTGATTAAGCATCTGATGAAGAAAAACCCTGAAAACAAGCAAGCTTATATCGATACGCTTATGATTATTTTTGATAAAAGAATCCAATATTTTGGTAAGCAAGGATATGTGCTTGGCTTAAAAGGGTACGAGCTTGTAATCTTGGATAAAAATAGAAGTGAAGAGGCATTAGAATATTTAAAAACATCCATTGATTTGGATGGGAATAAAGCAAGCGTTCAAGCAATTTATGGCTATATGCTGGCTATTGTAAATTTGGAAAAATCTGGTGTAAAACAAAAGGTAGATGTGCTTAATGCTTACGCAATTGTTTCTGAAATTATTGACTACAATATTGTAAATAAAACAAAAGCTACAAAGTATTATGTTCAGTATTCTGAAAAAGTAGAAGATTTATTTACTCCTTACGCCAATTGTGATGATTTGATTTCTTTGTTTTCGGATAAATTTGAACCAACTACTGAGGATGTGAATTTCTTAAAAAGAATTACAAAAGTGTTGGATAATAAAGATTGTACCAATTCGGATTTGTTTTTTAATGCTTCCAGTCGTTTGCATGAGCTTGCCCCTTCTGCTGCATCAGCAAGTAAAATGGCTAAAATGAATGTTTCTAAGAATAAGTATTCTGATGCTATCAACTATTTTAAACAAGCAATAGAATTAGAAGAGCAAGACAAAACAAAAGCACGATATTATCTGGAATTAGCGGATGCTTATAGAATCTCTGGCTCTTTTTCCTCTGCAAGATCCTCTGCTTACAAATCAGCAGAATTACGCCCAGATTGGGGAGAGCCATTTATAAGCATTGCAAATATTTATGCCACCTCAGTAAAAAAATGTGGTTCTACCGATTTTGAACAAGCGACAGTTTATTGGCTTGTAGTAGATAAGTTTATTAAAGCAAAATCGATTGATGCTTCAGTTACCGACAAAGCAAACAAATCAATTGCAACTTATTCCAAAATTTTCCCAAATACTGAGATGTGTTTTTTCAATGGAATAGAATCTGGGCAAACCTATTTAGTGGAATGTTGGATTAATGAAAAAACAAGAGTAAGAACAAGAGATTGATAAATCCTAGCAGAATATTTTTTATAAATAGCACCTTTTTGTGCTTTTGTATTTCACTTTTTCTCTCTTGCAGTAACGATCCAAAAGTGGTAGAAACTTTTGCAAGTAGCAAAAATTTACCTACCGAAACCATGAAGAAAGCCGAGCTTATTTATACCGAGCAAGGCAAAGTAAAGGTAAAAATAATTGCACAAAAAATTGAACGATTCACTCAGCCAAGCCCAACCATCAGCTTTTCGGAAGGAGTAATGGTTTATTTTTATAATGATTCCTCTATTGTGTCCTCCACTCTTACGGCACAAAAAGCAATAATTGATGATAAAAAGCAACAAATGAAGGCGGAAATAAATGTAGAACTTACCAATCAAAAAGAGGAAAAGCTAAATACAGAACAACTTATTTGGGATGAAAAAACCAACCTAATTTACACGGAGAAGTTAGTAAAAATAACTTCTAAAAATGAAGTTATTTTTGGAGAAGGATTTGAATCTACTCCCAATTTTTCTACTTACAAAATCACAAATGTAAGAGGAAGTATAAATATAAATGATACCATAAATTAAATTTCATTACCTTTACCGATAACAATGTATATTTTAGCAATTATTATTACTCTTTTACTTTCCGCCTTTTTTTCTGGGATGGAAATTGCTTTTGTTTCTGCCAATAAGTTAAAGTTAGAATTAGATAAAAAATCAGAAGGATTTACCTCCAAAATTATTTCAATTTTTACCAAGCACGAATCACATTTTATTGTAACAATGCTTATTGGAAACAATATCGCTTTGGTGATTTATGGCGTACTAATGGCGGAGGTTTTGCAGGAAAATCTGACTGAATTTATTAGTTCGGCTTTTATTTTAATATTGGTGCAAACCATTATTTCTGCCCTTATTATTTTGGTAGTTGCAGAGTTTATTCCAAAGGCAATTTTCAGGATAAATTCTAATAGTGTGCTGAAGTTTTTTTCCTTTCCTTTGCTTGTAGCCTATGCTATTTTGTATCCATTTATTCTGTTGATGATTACCTTTTCAAGATGGATTTTGAAGTTTTTATTTAAGGTAGAAATTGCAGAAGACCAAAGGCTATTTGATAGGATTGATTTGGATGCTTATCTTTCCATTTTAAAAAGTAATGAAGAGGATAATGCTGAGGTAGAGATGCTGCAAAATGCCCTTGAATTACCAACTATCAAGGCAAGAGAATGTATGGTGCCCAGAACAGAAATTGTGGCGGTGGAGATAGAAACTTCTATTTTGGATCTAAAGGAAGAATTTATCAAAACAAAACTTTCTAAAATCTTGATTTACAAAAAGGATATCGATAATATTGTTGGCTATGTTCATTCGTTAGATTTATTTAAAAAACCAAAACGAATAAAATCAATTTTGATGCCAATACCTATTGTAACTGAAACTATGGCAGCATCCGATTTGCTTGAACTTTTCATTAATCAGCATAGAGCAGTAGCAGTGGTAGTAGATGAATATGGAGGTACTTCAGGAATGGTTACGGTAGAAGATGTTACAGAAGAAATAGTTGGAGAAATAGAAGATGAACACGATCAACAAAGGCTTATTGATAAAAAAATTAATGATAAAACTTTTCTTTTTTCAGCTCGGATGGAGGTAGATGCAATTAATAAAAAGTATGATTTGAACTTACCAACTTCAGAAGAATATGAAACTTTAGCTGGATTATTACTTAATTTTCATGAAGATATTCCAAAGATAGAAACTCAGGTGGAGATAGAATCGTTCAGATTAATTGTAAAAGAAGTGAACGATAGAAGCATACAGCTAATTCAAGTTCAGATTATTTAGTAAAAAAATCACTACCGCCAAACTACTTTAAATTTCGAATATCTTTTGTATATTCGCCCCCTTAAAAAATAAACAAAAAAGTATGTCAACACTAGGAAGTATCAGAAAACGATCAACATTATTATTATCAGTAATTGGTATAGCAATGCTTGCCTTTATATTGGGCGATTTTATGCAATCCAAAAGAAGTGGAGGAGGTGGTAGCACTTTTGTGGGAGTGGTTGCTGGAGAGGAAATCTCCATTCAAACATTTGAAGAAAGAGTACAAAAAGGAATTGAGAATTGGAAAACTCAAAACCAAAATTCTACCTTAAATCAAGGAGTAATAGCTCAAATCAGAAACTCTATTTGGGATGAATATATTAGAGAACTTATATTGGGTGAAGAATTTGAGGAATTAGGAATTGATGTAGATTCAGAAGAAATGTTCGAGCTTTTCCAAGGAAATAATGTGCATCCTGAAATTAGTAAAATTCAAGTCTTTCAAGATCCCATTACTAAGCAGTTTGATAGAGCAAGAATGATTCAGTACATGAAAAATTTGGAAAACGATCAAAATGGAGAGGCTCGTGCACAATGGTTGGATTATGAGAAATACATGAGAAAACTAAGGAAAAACAGTAAATATAACCGACTTGTTCAGCAAGGAATTTATGTAAGCACTGCAGAAGCAAGAATGTATTTTAATAATGGAAATGAAAAAGTTAGTTTTGAGTATGTTTCAGTTCCTTTCAATGATATTGTTGATAGTTTAGTTGATGTTTCAGATGCAGAAACTAAAGATTATTATAAAAGCCATTTGGATGGTTTTCAGCAAGATGAGTCCAGAAATGTAGATTATGTGGTTTTTGCTGTTGCCCCTTCTGTGGAGGATGAAGAGAATACTAAAAGTAATTTATCTGCTCTGGTAGAAACTTTTGCTGCCTATGATGATTTTGAAGTTTTTGTAAAAAGAAATTCCGATAATACTAATTCAATTTTCAACTTTTCAAAAGAAGATGGCATTTTAGATACTAATGCTTCTTCATTATTTGCTGAAGAAAAAGGGGCTGTAATTGGACCTTATTTGCTTACTGAAGGAACTTATAGGGTAGCAAAATTAGTAGATGTTCAGTATCGCCCTGATTCAGTGGAAGCAAGGCATATTTTGATAGCACCAACCCAAACAATGAGTTTAGATTCTGTAAATAAAAGAATGGAAAAATTAAAATTAGATTTGGAAAAAGGGACTGATTTTAGCGATATGGCACAAAAAGAATCAGAAGATAAAGGTACTGCTATAAAAGGTGGCGATTTAGGATGGTTCAAAGAAGGGGCAATGGTTCCAGAATTTAATGAGGTTAGTTTTACTGCAAATAAGGGGGAGTTCACTATTGTGCAATCTCAATTTGGAGTACATCTTATTGAAGTTACTAAAAAAAGCAGAGCTGTAAAAAAAGTAAAAATAGCTTACATTGATAGAACTGTAGAACCGAGTTCAGAAACTTTCCATTCGTATTATACCAAAGCGGCTCAGTTTGCAAGAACTTTACTCGATTCTGATACTACCTCTTTTGATGATTTGGTAACTGCTAACACTAGTTTAGTGAAAAGAGATCAAACAAAAGTTTTACCGAGTACTCAAAATATATCTGGATTAGAAAATTCAAGGAGTATGGTAAAGTGGATGAGTAATGCATCCCTTGGGCAAGTATCAGAAGTATTTGAATTTAGTAATAATTATGTGGTAGCAACTCTTACAAAAATAAATACAGAAGGCGATATTCCTTTAGAGGATTTAAAAGAAGAAATAGAATCTAAGGTAAGAAAAGAAAAGAAAGGTAAAATGATTGTTGAGAAAATAAATGCATCATCATTTACTACACTTATAGAATTAGCTACTAAAATGAAAAGCCAAGTGCTTACTGCTACAAATACAACTTTTTTAAGTAATCAAATTCAGAATTTAGGAATAGAGCCAGATTTAGTTGGGGTAGTTTGTGCAGCTGAAAAAGATGTTATTACTGAACCAGTAATTGGTAGAAATTCCATTTTTGTAATAAAAGTGCTCAATAAAAATGAAGAAATTAGTAATGGTGATTTTTCACAACAACAGCAACAATTATCAAAAACACTACAGCAAAATGCTGCCTTTTCAGCTTACAATGTTCTAAAAGAAAATGCAGAAATAGTGGATAATAGAAACGACTTTTATTAATGGATAATTTGAAATAAAATTTTGAAAACCTCAGTTTCTAACTGAGGTTTTTTTATCTCAAAATGTGTAATCGGTAAGAATCCAAATTAAGGAATATAAAAAGTAAAATAGTAAACCCTACTAGGGAGGATCCACCATAACTAATAAAGGGCAAAGGAATCCCGATTACCGGAGCTAATCCAATAGTCATGCCAATATTTATGGCGAAATGAGTAAACAAAACACAGGCAACACCATAGCCATACACTCTGCAAAATTTGGACCTCTGCCTTTCAGCCAAACTGATTATTCTAAGCAGCAAAGCAACAAAAACTACAATAAAAATTAGAGAGCCAAAAAACCCCCATTCTTCCCCAATAGTACAGAAAATAAAATCGGTGCTTTGCTCCGGAACAAAATCAAATCGTGTTTGAGTGCCTTCCAAAAATCCTTTCCCGAAAAAGCCTCCAGAACCAATAGCAATTTTCGATTGAATTAAATTATAACCAGCACCATGTGGGTCTATTTCCTTTCCAAGTAAAATATTTATTCTTTCAACTTGATGTGGTGCTAATACATTATTAAAAATATAATTGACAGAAAATACAAAGGACACAGCCATTACAAATCCTGCAAAAATGACAATAAACTCCTTTTTCTTTCTTCTGGAAAACAGAAAAATTAAGATGGAAATTGCAGCTAAAATACCAATAAATATAAATTTATTTAGAAGCAATGTAACCACAAAAAGTATGCTAACTATAAGTCCGAAAAGTAAAATATTTCCAGATAGTCCTTCTCTATAAAGCACTAATATAAGCGAGATAAAAACCAATGCAGTACCTAAATCATTTTGCAGAATAATTAATAAAATAGGAACTAAAATTATTGCAATACTATTTATTTTTGTAGTAGCAGCTTGCAGCTTTATGTTGTGGGTGTTCAAGTATTTTGCAAGTGCTAATATGGTAGTGAATTTGGCAAATTCGGAGGGTTGGAATTTGTAATTTCCTATCTCAAACCAAGATATTGCTCCTGCTGTTGCTGTTCCCCAAATAAAAAGTCCGATAAGTGATAAAATTACGCAACCATACAAAATATAGGAAAATACCTCAAAGATTTTCCAGTCAATAATAAGAATAATAAAGGCAACAAATAAGGATACTCCAATAAAAATAAGTTGTTTTCCGTGCCTTTGCGTGATGTCAAATAAGAGGGTTTGGTCATCATTATACTGTGAAGCGTAAATGTTAATCCACCCAAATAATAATAATAAAAGATAAAGACTTACGCTTACCCAATCCACATTGCCAAATATGTCCTTTGCTATTCTCATTCTTGGCTTAATAAATTTCCATTTAGAATAAACTCTTCCAAAGAAAGATTGCTAATTTCTTTTTTCAAATATTTTTCAATCATAAGTGTAGCAATTGGAGCTGCCCAAGTAGAACCCCATCCTCCATTTTCCACATAAACAGCAATGGCAATTTTTGGATTATCTTTTGGAGCAAAGGCAATAAAAATAGAATGATCTTCTCCATTTCTGGATGTGTTTTCTGCAGTTCCAGTTTTTCCGCAAATAACAATATCATTTACGCTACAATTTTTTGCTGTTCCATCTTCATTATCTAAAACCATTTGCATGCCATCAATAATTGGCTTAAAATTATTTGGGTCAATTGTAGTATATTTTTTCTTAGTGAATTGCTCATCATCTAAGGCATCTGCTCCAATATTTTTTACAATATGTGGCGTGAAATAATATCCTCTATTAGCAATAATTGCAGTAATGTTTGCCATCTGAATTGGAGTAAGTAAAATCTCCCCTTGCCCGATAGAAAGCGATAAAACGGTAGTTGCATTCCAATGCGTTTTTCCATAAATATTGTTGTAAGTTGTGGTGCTTGGCAAGAGTCCTTTTTTTCCGGATGTAAAATCGTTATTCATCCACTGCCCAATTCCAAAACTTGCAACATGATTACGCCATACTTCGAAAGCAATTTCCGGATTTTTATATTTATCAAATAGGTTTTGAAAAACATTACAGAAATATGCATTGCAAGATATTGTAATTGCTTTTTTTAATTTAATCGGATTGCTATGTTCATGGCAAAGCATTATTTCATCATTTCCATATTTGTATCCACCAATACAATTATAATTGGCATTAATTCTTAAAGTTTTTTCTTGCAAAGCAATCAGTCCGTTTATCAATTTAAAAGTAGAGCCAGGAGCATATTGTCCCAAAAGTGCCCGGTTAAATAAAGGTTTGTTTTCATCTTCTAAAAGTAGCTTAAAATTCTCAGATCTTTTTCTTCCCTTTAGTGTGTTCGGATTAAAAGTTGGGGAAGAAACTAAGGAAATAATTTCTCCTGTTGATGGTTCAATTGCTACAATACTTCCTATTTTATTTTGCATCAAACTCTCCCCATATTTTTGCAAATCGGCATCAATAGTGGTAGTGATATTTACTCCAGAAACTGAATTGGTATCATACTTTCCTTCATTAAATTTCCCTTTTTTACTATTATGCACATCTACCAAAACAAGTTCCATTCCTTTCTCTCCTCTTAAAAGTTTTTCGTAAGCCACTTCCACACCACTTACCCCAATTAAATCACCACTGCTGTAGTAATTATCGTCTTTTATAGTTTTGTTATTTACTTCCCCCAAATATCCCATCACATTTGCAGCAGTATTTATGGGGTAAGTTCTGCTGCTTCTGGTTCTTTCAAAAAAGCCGTTAAATTGATAAAGCATTTCCTGCAGTTTTGCAAAAGTTTCTGCATCAATTTTTTTCTCAAATACACTCTCTTTGTACTTGGAATATTCTTTTGCTTTTTTCATCCTTTTATCATACTCTTCAATGCTGATGTGGAGTAAATTGCAAAGCAAAACAGAATCAATATTTTCTTTTACTTCTCTTGGGATTACCATTAAATCATAAGATGCTTCATTGTATGCTAAAAGCTGATTGTTTCTATCATACAAAAGTCCTCTACCAGGATATTTTACATCATATCGTAACACATTATTTTTGGCAGAAAACTTGTATTTATCGTTAATTACTTGAATGTAAAAAAGTTTGCACAAAAACACAAAAGCAATAAAAATAAAGATGCTCTTTACAATTATTTCTCTATTCTGATTGGCTTTCATTTTCTTTTTTCAGATTGGAAGAAAAAGAATTGACAAATAAGAATAATGATAAAAGTAATGATGCTACTAAGTGCTATTTTTCCAAGAATACTACTAAAAGTTGCTAATTTGAAATGTGCTAATAAAAACAGAAGCGAGTGATGTATAAAAATTAAGAGAAAACAAAAAACTGAAAACACTTTAAATCCTAGTTTTTGCAAGAACAAATCTTGCTCTCCACCAATGGTATTTTTTGCCATTACCACTTTTTCTATGCTTGGTTTTAAAAAGGCAATTAGCACACAAGCAGTAGAATGAAATCCGATACTTCCTTCAAAAACATCCAGAAAAAACCCTAAGAAAAATGCAAAAATAAGTAAGAACCACTTTGGCGTAATTTGAGGCAAACAAATTATCAGCATAATGTAAAAATACGGATTTATATAGCCGTTAAATAAAACTTGATTAAGGATATACACCTGAATAAAAATAAAAATTGGCATGAGCCAAAGGTATTTGTAAAGCTCTTTAATCATTTTTTATATTTAGTTCCAATAACTCTTTTTCTTCTTTTATTATCGATTCTGCTACATACACATAATGGACTTTATTAAAATCTTCAAAAAATTGAATTTTGATTTTATAAAAATTATTTCCAGGAATTTTCTCAAAGGAAATTATCTTCCCAATTGCTATTCCGTCTGGAAAAATTGCTGAATTTCCACTGCTGATAATGCTGTCGCCAATACTTAAATTTGCGTGATTAGGAATATCATCAATTGTAGCTTCTCGGTAATTAAATCCGTTCCAAAGCATTCTTCCCAAAAACTCTTCATTTTTTAGTCGAACACTAATGCTTGATTTTTGATGTAATACAGAAATTACTAAGGAAAATCTATCAGAAACAGAATGTACAATTCCCACTATTCCATTTGCAGTAATTATTCCCATCCCTTCTTTTATCCCGTGTTTTACTCCCTTATTTAAGGTTAAGTAATTATTACTTTTATGTACAGAATTATTGATAACTCTTGCCGATTGAAACTTAAATAAAGGCAATTCAAATGCTAAAGAGTCCTTAAAAGTATTTTGTTTTTTTAGAAGAGAATGTAGTTTCGCATTTTCATTTACTAAGTATTCGTTAGTTTGTTTTAGCTTAATCCAATCAGATATGTTAGATAAGTTAGCGTGAAAATCACCAATGTATTTCTGACTAAAAGCAGTTATTTTATTTCCTTGATAATGATTATTAGATGCAAGTAAGAAAACCGAAAATCCCTCAATCAGAAGGAACAATATTACAAAATGATATTTTTTTACAAATTGAATTAGGTTGTACATACATCAACCAATATTATTTTATTAAAAATGGAAATTTCTCAATATTTTTAAGGGCAATCCCTGTTCCTCTTGCCACTGCTCTTAAAGGATCTTCCGCCACATATACGGGTAATTTTGTTTTCTGAGAAATTCTTTTATCGAGCCCTCTAAGCATAGAGCCACCACCAGTTAAATAAAGTCCTGTATTGTAAATATCTGCTGAAAGTTCTGGAGGAGTTTGGAAAAGAGCACCCATTATTGCTTCTTCAATTTGCTCAATAGAATTGTTCATTGCTCCAGCAATTTCTTTGTAAGTTACCACAATTTCTTTAGGAATCCCTGTCATTAAATCTCTACCATGTACGGCATAGTTTGCAGGTGGCTCCTCTAGTTCTGTAAGGGCTGAACCAACATTAATTTTAATCCTCTCGGCAGTACTATCTCCAATAGCGATATTGTGTCTTGTTTTCATGTAATTTTTAATATTGTCAGTAAATTCATCTCCAGCAATTCTGATGGATTTATCTGTAACAATTCCTCCCAATGAAATAACAGCAATTTCTGTTGTTCCTCCGCCAATATCAATCACCATATTTCCGTTTGGTTCTAATACATCAATTCCAATTCCAATTGCTGCTGCCATTGGCTCGTGTATTAGAAAAACCTCATTTGCCCCAGCATGTTCTGCCGAATCAATTACAGCCCTTTTTTCCACTTCAGTAACTCCTGAAGGAATGCAAATCACCATCTTTACTCTTGGAGAAAATAATGATCTTTTTCTCTGAATCATTTTAATAAATCCTCTAAGCATTTGCTCTGAAGATTGAAAATCAGCAATTACTCCATCTTTTAAGGGGCGAATAGTTTCAATTTTTTTATGCGTTTTTCCTTGCATTTGTTGTGCCT
>CAYVKX010000058.1:0-13091 GCA_964452095.1 uncultured Weeksellaceae bacterium | reverse complement strand
ATACAACAGGATTTCCTTATCAAAACTCAATAAATGGCGCTTATCATGAAATTGACCCATCAATTGGAGGAGATATTAATTATGCTATTTTAGGCACTTTCCCTTGCCGAACTTTTGTGGTAAATTATAATAATGTTCCGCACTTTTCTTGCAATAGTATTATTACCACTCAGCAAATAGTGCTTTACGAAACTACCAATGTAATAGAAGTATATATTGATGATAAACCAACTTGTAATGGATGGAATTCTGGGAATGCAGTAATTGGAATTCAAAATATAGCGGGAACAATTGGTTACACTCCGCCTAACAGAAATACTGGTTCTTGGACTACCTCTAATGAAGCATGGCGTTTTACGCCAAGCGGACCATCTATATCTACTATAAATTGGTTCGAAAGTGGAGTGAGTAATCCTATTAGCACAACAGATACGGTTACAGTTTGCCCAACAAATACCACTAATTATATTGCTGAGGTTACTTATGTAAGATGCGACCAAACCATTGTAATTGAAACCGATACAATTGAGGTAGATATTAGTTGTTGTCCGCCACAAGTTAATAGTACTATCTTAGATCCATCTTGTTTTGGGAATGATGGATCCATTCAATTATCACTTTCTTCTGGAAACATATCGGCTATTAGCTGGATAGGACCAAATGGATTTACTAGCAATACGGTTAATATTTCAAACCTTATGGCTGGTAATTATGTGGCTACTATTACTTATTCCAATACTTGCCCGCCATTCACAGAAAATATTACATTAACAAGTTCTTCAATGCTAAACTCTTCTTATACTTTTAATGATATTAGTTGTAATGGAGATGATGATGGAAATATAGATTTGACAGTAAATGGGGGGTCGCCTCCCTATACTTTCCAGTGGAGCGGCCCAAATTCTTTTACTGCCTCATCAGAAGATTTAAATTTACTCACTGAAGGGATTTATTCTGTGCTTATTTCTGATATTAATAATTGCACGAGTTTTTATAATATCCCAATTCAAGAGCCAAATAAAATCACTCTTAGTGCTTCAATTACCGATTTAAGTTGTGTATCGGTAAATGATGGAATTATAGATGTGCTTGTAAGTGGCGGAACGCCATCATTTTCATATAGTTGGAATAATGGAGCAAATACTTCCCTACTTAATAATTTAGCAGTTGGCGAATATATTTTAACCCTTACTGATATTAAGAATTGCATAGAAACAGATACATTTAATATAACAGCTACTACTTTCAGGGCGACTGCTTCTGTGCAAAATATAAAATGTAATGGAGATACTGATGCCGCAATTGATGTTGAAATTGTTGGAGGAAATTACCCTTATTCTTATCTGTGGAATTCAGGGCAAAGCACCCAAGATATTATAAATCTTGGAGCTGGAGTTTATCAAATTAGCGTAACAGATGTTACTAATTGCACAATAGATACTAGCATTACAATAATAAATCCTCCACCTTTAAATGTAATTCCAAATTCTACAAATGTGAGTTGCTATGGAGGGTTTAATGGTACGGCAACTTTACAAATTTCTGGGGGGATAACTCCTTATATTACGGATTGGAATGGATTGGATATTATGAATTTGCATTCTGGAAATCATCCATTTCAAATCACAGATGCTAATGGATGTGTATTTAATTCTTCTATCAACATTACCCAGCCAGACTCAATAGTAGTGAACTTTAATACTACCGATATTCAATGCGTTGGAGATGCAAATGGGGCTATTGATATTTCTGTTCTTCTAGGAAGTGGAACGCCAAATTATTCTTATTCTTGGTCTGGTTCAAATGGATTTACATCAAACTCTGAAGACGTTTCTAATCTGCAAGCTGGGGCATATACCGTACTAATTGAAGATGCGAACAATTGTACTTTTCAATATCATTTGGTAGTGGGGCAGCCAACTCCTATTTCACAATATGTAGATATCAGAACAACCAATATAAATGGCTATGCTATTGCTTGTAATAGCGACTATAGTGCTTGGATTTCTGTTGATGCTTTTGGCGGATATATTCCTTATACTTATAGTTGGAGTACTGGCAGTACTTCCGATAGTATTTTCGGATTAAATGCAGCTACTTATTCTTTAACCATTACGGATGTGTTGGGCTGTACTTTTGATACTGCTATTACATTGCTTGAACCACCTTCAACTATTTCAGCAACTATAAATGCAACTACTGATTATAATGGTTATAATGTAAGATGTTTTGATAGTAATGATGGTGCGGTAGAAGTTATCCCATCAGGAGGAAACCCAGCTTATACTTATGTGTGGAATAACGGAAATACTACTGATAGTATCTTTAATTTAGATGCATCTTATTATGAGGTAGATGTAATTGATAGTAATGGTTGTATTTGGACTGGTGGCATTACGCTAAACAAACCTGCCCCTTTGCAAATTGCACTTATTGCTATTACCGATACTTGCGAGAAAGGAATTGGAAGTGCTTCAAATTACACTATTGGAGGAGTTACGCCTTACAATTATTTATGGAATGATAGTCAAACCACAATTGCGGCAAATAACCTTTCAGAAGGGATTTATTCTATTACTATTACAGATGCAAATTTGTGTGTGATTTCAGATTCTATTGAGGTAAATAATATTAAAAGTCCAATAGCGGATTTTAATAGAATGCCAGAGCATAAGCGGTATTATGAGCAATTAGACAAACCATTTTTCTTTATTGATATTTCTAATACTTATCATCAAAACATTATAAGTTGGAATTGGGATTTGGATTATGATGGAATATCTCCTGTTTTTGATGCTTATGATTCTATTGTAAGAAAATCGTATAATGAGCCAGGATTATATACAGTATTTTTAAGTATTGAAACAGAATATAATTGCATTGATACTATTTCAAAAAATATTTTAATTGATGAGTTTGCAATTTATATTCCTGATGCTTTCACTCCAGGAACAGATGATTTGAATAATGAGTTCAAACCTTATGGTTATGGAATTGTAAATTATAAAATGATGATTTTCAGCAGGTGGGGAGAGCTGCTTTTTACTTCTGAAGATTTGGATATTGGTTGGGACGGAATAAAAGAAGGGAAAGAAAAAATATCGCCTATTGGGGTGTACGCCTACTATATTGAAATTGAAAATATTTATGGCGAAATTTTTAAATATGAAGGAAAATTAAATTTAATCAGATAAAATGAAAAAGTATATATTTATCATTCTTGTATTTTTTGCTCAATCTATTTTTGGAGCAGAGCTTTTTACAGTAAATAGCAATAATAAAATAATTGCTACTAGGAATCCTCAGAATACAATAGGCTTAACTCTTAATGAAAGTCTGCATCAGAAAATAATAAATAATGCTGAAAAACGACTAATTCTAAATTTGCCATTTTTTGGGCAAACATTTCAGTTTAGTTTAGAAAAACACAATGCCGTTTTTAGTGAATTGCAAATTACTTCCAAAACCAAAAACGGAAATAAACTATTAGATATTAAGCCAAATTTATTGAGTTATAAAATGTTTTATAATGGCGAATCAGTTGGAATTATCAACTTTGTAAATGGAAAAATACTTGCTACTTTTAAAATGAATGCAAGGCAATATGAGCTTTGTAAATTTAAAGGAAAATATGTGCTTTTTGAAGCGACAAATAGTATCAATCCCTCCAACTTTGAGTGTGGAGTAGAGCAAATTCAATCTCAGCAATTAAATAATTTTCCACAAACATCTTTTACACCAAAATGTATTGAACTCGCTATTGAAATTGATGAATATACCAGATTAACTTTTGCAAGCGACCAAGAGGCAACCAATTGGGCTTTAGCTATAATTGCTGGGGTAAGTCAAATATACGAAACGGATATAAATGTAGCCGTACAAGTGGTAGATGTTACTATTTGGAATACTACCGATCCTTATGATGCAATTACGAATGATGCAAGTAATATGCTAGGTACTTTAGCTAGTTATTGGAGTGCCAACAATGGCGGTATTGCTCGTGATTTGGTACATCTTATGACAAAAAGAAGCAATACAGGAACGGGTGGTATTGCGTATTTGGGAGTGCTTTGTAGTATGAGTTCTGGCTATGCTTTTTCATCTGTGCTAAATAATGATACTACTTTTGTTTTTCCTAACCCTTCTTACTCTTGGAATTTAAATGTGATTTCTCACGAAATGGGACATAATGTTGGCTCTCCTCATACGCATTCTTGCAATTGGGCACCAGATGCCACTTTTGGTTTTGTTGGTGGAGGAATTGATGATTGTGGAGTAGTTTCTGGCTCATCAAGTGCGTGTAGTCCACCAGCACCAGCCCCACCTGGAGGAATAGGAACTATAATGAGTTATTGTCATGTCGGTGGAAGTGGGGTTATTTTAGAATTTCATGATATTGTAATTACCCAAGCGCTTAACCCAGGAATTGCAGGTGCAAGTTGCGTTACTACTTGCGATTATTTTGGTTGTACCGATTCCTTAGCGTTTAATTTTGATACCACCGCCACTGTTGATGATAGCAGTTGTGTTCCAGTTGTAATGGGATGTATCGATACTGCTGCTGCTAATTATAATTCGGCTGCAAATACAGATGATGGAAGTTGCACTTATTGCTTTTCATTAACATTTACAGTTTCTGATATTAGTTGCAATGGTTATAATGATGGATTTATTGATATGCTTGTTCAATCAGGCACAGGAACTTCTAATTATACTTATAGTTGGACGGGTCCAAATGGTTTTTCCTCCACTATTGAGGATATAAATAATTTATCGGCAGGATCTTATACTATTGCTGTTACCGATACTTTGGGCTGTACCGAAACAGTAAATCGAATAATAAATAACCCCTTACCAATCACTATTGATAGTTTGATTATTTCCAATGTAAGTTGCTTTAGTTTTTCTGATGGAACAGCAACTGTTTATACAAGTGGAGGGACTCCAAATTATGTGTATAACTGGGGAGGTGCTAATCCACTTTCATTAGTTGCTGGCTCCTATTCTGTAAGTATAACGGATGTCAATAATTGCCCCTCAGCTATTTCCAATTTTACTATTACTGAGCCAAATTTATTGGTAGCTACTTATTTTACCACTGATATTAGTTGCAATGGTTTTGGAAATGGAAGTATAGATGCTACTTTGATGGGGGGAGTTTTACCTTACTCTTACTCTTGGACTGGTCCAAATACTTTTGCAAGTACTACACAAGATATTATTAATCTGCAAGCCGGAAATTATACATTAACGACTACTGATGCGAATGGCTGTATAGAAACAATTTCTCCAACAATAAATGAACCAACAGCTGTAAGCGTAACTTCCTCTACTATTGATGTAAGTTGTAATGGCGGCTCTGATGGAAGTATAGATATTAGCCCAATTGGAGGCACCCCTGCTTATACTTACAATTGGAGTAATGGTAGCACTCAGCAAGATTTATTAAACATTAGTGCAGGAGTATATTCTGTGGATATTTTAGATGCTAATAGCTGTGTTGTGCCTACGCTTACTTTCACTATAAATGAGCCGCTTCCTTCTTCATTATCTGTAATAATTACTGATGTGGATTGTAATGGAAATAGTAGTGGTGCAATTGATATTACTTATGTGCCGGATGTTGGCGTGCCCTATAGTTTTAGTTGGGTTGGTCCAAATGGTTTTACCTCTACTTTAGATGATATTACATCCCTTTTGGCTGGAAGTTATACGCTTAATATTACTGAGAGCAATTGCGTTATTACAAACACTTATTTCGTATCAGAGCCACCAGCAATTACTGTTTTAGAAACTCTTCAGAATGTAAGTTGTTTTGATTCTTCCAATGCAAGTGTACAATTAATTATTTCTGGTGGTGTGCCGGCATATACTAGTAATTGGGGAGGATTAAACCCTCAATCTTTAAGTGCTGGAATTCATACTTATGCCATTACGGATGATAACAATTGTATTTTTACGGATACTGTTTTAGTAAGTCAGCCAAATGCTATAAATGTAAATTATAATATAACGAATGTGAGTTGCTATAGCGGAATTGATGGAAGCGTTTCGCTTAATATAAGTGGTGGAACTTTTCCTTATGTTTCTACTTGGCAAAATGCAAATCCATTACAGCTGAATGCCGGCTTTCATTCTTATACAATAGTGGATGGAAATGCTTGTATGTATTTTGATTCTGTTTTTGTGAGCCAGCCACCTCTTTTATCAATAGTTGAAAATACTACTGATGTACTTTGCAATGGAGATAACTCTGGCTTGGCTACTTTGAATATTAGTGGAGGCATCTCTCCATATTCTGAGAATTGGTATGGTTTTAATAATACTGCATTGCTAGCAGGAAGTTATTTGTATGATGTAACAGATGCTAATAACTGCACAACTACTGGAATAGTAATGATAAATGAGCCATTTCCTATTGTGGTTTCAAATAGTATTTCTTCCTCTACTTGTCCTAATACTAATGATGGGCAAGTAATCGTGAGTATTAGTGGAGGAGTTTCTCCATATCAGCAGAATTGGTTTGGAAATAATCCTCTTTCTCTTTCTTCAGGATTGTATAATTTTACAATTACTGATAATAATGGTTGTTGTGATAGTAATCAAGTAGTTGTCCCATCTATAAGTAATCTTTCGGTAAATAGTCTTGTTAATCATATAAGTTGCTTTGGATTTTGTGATGGTAGTATAAACCTTTCTATTGCCAATGGAATTCCGCCTTATTCTATAAATTGGTTTTCTTTTACACAAGATTCTTTGTGTGAGGGCGATTATCATTATCAAGTTACCGATAATTTAGGTTGCACTTTTGATGATACTATTTCTATTTTGATGCCACAAGCACTCTCTTTAAGTTTGAATATAAATGGCTCACTTTTGAGTGCAACTGTAAATGGAGGAACGCCTCCTTATTCTTATTTTTGGTGGAATACTAATGGGAGTTTAGGAAACTCTCCAGCTGTTTCACTTGGGCAAAGCGGAAATTATTATTGTGTGGTAAGCGATATTAATAATTGCAATTCCGATACTATTGCTTATTTGTTTACTGGGGAAGATATAGTAGAATTTATTTCAGATGAGATAAAGCTATATCCTAATCCTTTTTCTGATTTTACAACAATTGAAATTCCTGTTTTTTATAAAGAATTGAACCTTTCATTACACAATGTGTTAGGTGAAATTATTTTAACGCAACAACATTATAATGCTCAACATATCCAAATTTTCAGAAAAGATATTTCATCAGGGGCTTATTTTCTGAAACTAAGTATTGATAAAAATACAATTTGGAAAAAACTGATTGTTGAGTAAAAAACCCGCCATATTTTAATGTTTTTGCTTTTTTGAAAAAAAGAGAAGTAAAAAATAATTCCATAAAAATTTCTTTAAAATCTGATAAGAAAGTAGTGGTTTCCAAATTTACTATGCTTAGCATAATACTTTATTTTTTATGATTTATTTTTGTCCCAACAACTAATATAAATTATATGAATAACACGCAACAAATATTATTTAAAAGAGATACGGACGGCTTTACTAAGGATTTAAATGCTAAAGTAAAAAATACCACCTCCAAAGCTAAAATAGATAGGGCTGTTGCTTTTTTATGGTTTAAATTGTTCTTTTACCTTAGTTGTTTCATTGGGTCAATTGTTATTTTGTATCAAAATCAATATGGAAATCATTTTGGATATTTATTGTTGAACTATGTAGCTATTGGAACAAGTGGTATTTTACTTGCTTTTAATAGTGCACATGACGCTTGTCATCAAACTTTTAGTAAAAAGAAATGGGTTAATGATTTAATCTTTTATTTTACTTTTAATATGCAAGGAACTAGTGCTAGATTATGGAGAATAAGGCACTTGGCTTCTCATCATTTGTTCTCTAATGTAGATGGTTGTGATGCTGATGTAGATGACAATCCGTTATTAAGATTTTCTCCAAATCATAAAAAGAAATCATTTATGAAATACCAGCATTTTTATGCTCCCATTTTGTACTCGCTTTATTTTATAGTTTGGATTTACGCTAAGGATTTTGTTTATCTAAATAAAAAGAATTTAGCTAATCTTAAAAATCAAGATTACCCTTTTTGGTATACTATTGAGTTGGTGCTTTGGAAATTATTTTATGTAGCTTATATGATAGTGATTCCTTATTATATTCTGGATTTTAGTCTGCAACAAATTTTAGGAGCTTACTTGCTGATGATAATAGTAGGGTCAAATATTTTTATTTACACTTTAGTTACTACTCACTTTACATTGGAAACTGATTTTCCTTCTGCAAATGAAAAAGGGGAGTTGCCTTATCATTTTGCTGAGCATCAACTAAAAGTTTCTATGGATTATCATCCAACAAATCTTGTAGCTTCTTTTTTGTTTGGTGGATTTAATTCCCATGCAGCTCACCATTTATTTCCAACTCTCCCTCACACTATCTACCCTAAAGTAACTCCAATTATTGTTGATAAAGCATTGAAATACAACTATCAATATAATGTATTAAGTTTGTGGAGTGCAATTGTATCTCATTTTAAATATTTAAAAAAACTAGGACAATGAAAAAACTAATACTAATCTTAATCATGCTAACTACACTAAGCACTTTTACGCATGCTCAAACGGGCTTGTCAAAAGGATTCTCTATTGAGGGAGGGCTTGGTATTTCACATTCTCCAAGTATTATTGCTATAAATTATGATATTCCATTGAATGATAATTTTTATTGGACACTTAGTTTGGGTGATGCACAAGTAACAGGAGTTAGATATGTGAATGAGATGAAAAGTAATAGTCATACCTTGGTATTTGGTAGAGACTCTTATAAAGAGATGCTGCTAAGATATTCTTGGGTGAAAGAAAAAGAAATTGGTTATTCTGGGAATTGGTCGTTTAATTATGGTGTGCAAATATTTCTTGTAAAATGGTACTATGGTCAAACTCCGTCTCTACCTGGCGAACCTGTGATAGAGGATTATATTTGGCAGTCAGAATCTTTCCTTTCTACAAAAGGTGATTTCAATAATATAATATTTTGGCCATTGCCACTTGTTAACTTAAAATATCAATTCTAATGAAAAAACTGCTCCTGCTTTTAATAACGCTAACTACATTTACAAATGTAAGTTATGCTTCTTTCCCTGTTACAGAAACTCAACAAACAGAAATTGTAGAAACTACTAATGTAGAATTACCATCTTATAAAAGTGATAAATCATTATGGGCTATTTTATCAATTAGCTGTGTATTGCTTAGTTTAATACTGGTCCCTAATGTAATTGCTATATCTATAGTGTCATTATTAGGAGTAATATTTGGTGCAATTGGCTTCAATAAAAAATTAAAAGGATTAGCGATTACAGGTTTTATTTTGTCATTAATTTTTTTAATAATCTCCCTTGCAGTAATGCTCATAGTTCTTGCATTTGGTGGGATGCATTAATCTTTTTATATTATGAAACGCTTTTTGTTCACGAATACAATTAAAAATCAATTAAATATGAGTAAAAAACTACTACTACTTTTAATAACAGTAACCACATTTGCTAATGTGAGTTATGCTCAATCTGAAGTTTCGCTTGATGCAGGAATTACAACAGAGTATGGAGCTAATCTTCTTGCAATAAACCATTCTTTTTCTCTATCTGAAAAAATTAGTTGGCATGCTACAGTTGGTTTTCCGTCTTATTCTGTGGGTTTATCTCATATTCAAAATAAAAATAAATTTACTATTGTGATAAATGATTCTTATGCAAGAGATTGGAGATTAAGAATTGCGTATTCTAAAGAAAAAAGCATTTCAGAAAAACTTTTCTTGGTATATGGTGTAAGGCTGATTCTTGCAGAATTTAGTTATGGAACACGAGCATATGGTAATGGTGCGAATGAACATGAAGTTACTGGCTGGGAAACGAATCACTTTATGAATACTGTTGGTTCAATAGATGTTTTAGATTTCTTACCTTTTCCCTTTATATGTTTAAGATATAAATTGTCACAAAAAAATAAAAACTAAAACTATGAAAACAAAACTAATACTACTTTTAATAACGCTAACTACATTTATGAATGTGAGTTATGCATCTTTTCCTGTAACAGATATTGTACAAACAGAAGTTGTTGAAAGTGCTGCAATTATTTATGTTTCAGAGTCTGCCTCATATATGATATTAGGGTTCTTTATTGGTTTTTTTAGTTGGGTACTCTTGTTCTTGCCTTTGTTTTTGTTATTTATTCCAAACAAGAGTTTAAAAAAAGGAATTATTTGTCAGCTATTATTGCTTTGCTATTATCACTTCCTATAGTTTTTGTAATAGCTATGGCGACCGCTTAATTTAAAATATTCAGAAAGAAAATAAATAAAATGAAAAAACTAATCTTACTACTTATTACACTAACTACATTTATGAATGTAAATTATGCGTCTTTTCCTGTTGTTCATCCGAATGAGAATGTTATTGAATTAGTTTCTGAGGATTTAAAACCAGTTCTTTTTTCAGATTTCTTCACAACAGTTGCTTTAATATCTGCTATAATTTGGATTCCAGGAATTTTTATTATTCCTGAGTTTTTGGCTGGTTTATGGCTAGTTCTTCCTTTGATAGGAGTTGTTTCAGCATTAATTGGTATATCAAGTAAGAAAAGAAGGTCAGTTGCTATATTAAGTTTTGTTGTTAACGCTTTGTATTGTTTGCTAATGCTTGTTGCTTTAGGTGCAGCTGGTAATTCATAAAAAATACCCACCAATTTGGCAGGGATTTCTTTTGTCTAATATCTAAATACTAATATCTATTAGTCTAATCTACATCATTCCTGGCATACCGCCACCACCCATTGGAGGCACAGCAGGTGTTTCTTCAGGAATATCAGCAATTACACATTCTGTTGTAAGTAGCATTCCCGCCACTGATGCTGCATGCTCAAGTGCAATTCGCACCACTTTTGCTGGATCAATAACCCCAGATTTATAAAGGTTTTCGTATTTTTCAGTTTTGGCATTAAACCCAAAATCTCCTTTTCCATCTTTTATTTTTGCAACCACTACTGAGCCCTCAATTCCAGCATTTTCTACTATTTGTCTGAGCGGCTCTTCCACTGCTCTTTCAATAATATTGATGCCTGTTTTTTCATCTTCATTTTCTGCTTTTACTTTGGAAAGTGAATCGGAAGCTCTTACAATTGCAACTCCGCCACCTGGAACAATTCCTTCTTCCACAGCAGCTCTTGTTGCAGCAAGTGCATCATCTACTCTATCCTTCTTCTCTTTCATTTCTACCTCAGTTGGGGCGCCCACATAAAGTACAGCCACTCCACCAGCCAATTTGGCTAATCTTTCTTGCAGTTTTTCTCTGTCATAATCAGAAGTGGTACTTTCAATTTGTGCTTTTATTTGGTTTACTCTTGCTTTAATATCCGATTTGTTTCCAGCACCATTTATTATTGTAGAGTTGTCCTTATCAATCACAATTTTTTCAGCACTTCCAAGCATTTCCAAAGTAGTTCCTTCCAAAGTGAACCCTCTTTCTTCTGACACTACTGTTCCGCTTGTAAGAATTGCAATATCTTCTAGCATTGCTTTTCTTCTATCTCCAAATCCTGGAGCTTTTACAGCTGCTACTTTCAATGCTCCTCTTATTTTATTTACCACTAAAGTAGAAAGTGCTTCTCCATCTACATCTTCCGCTATAATTAAAAGCGGCCTTCCGCCTTGTGCAGTCTGCTCCAAAATTGGCAACAAATCCTTCATTGCCGAAATCTTTTTATCATAAATAAGGATATAAGGATTTTCCAATTCGGTTTCCATTTTGTCCGCATCCGTAATAAAATAAGGAGAAAGATAACCTCTATCAAACTGCATTCCTTCCACTACTTCCACAGTGGTTTCCGTTCCTTTCGCTTCCTCCACAGTTATTACTCCCTCTGTTTTTACTTTCTTCATTGCTTCTGCAATTAGGGTGCCAATTGTATTATCATTATTTGCTGAAATGGAAGCAATTTGCTTAATTTTCTCATAAGAATTTCCAACTTCCTTTGCTTGTTTGTTAAGGTCAGTAACAATAGCAGAAACAGCTTTGTCAATTCCTCTTTTAAGATCCATTGGGTTAGCGCCAGCAGCTACATTTTTTAGTCCAGCCGAAATAATGGCTTGTCCTAAAACGGTTGCAGTTGTTGTTCCGTCTCCTGCCAAATCATTGGTTTTGGAAGCGACTTCTTTTAGCATTTGTGCACCCATATTCTCAATTTGGTTTTCTAGTTCCACTTCCTTTGCAACTGTTACGCCATCTTTGGTAATTGCAGGAGCACCAAATTTTTTATCGATAATTACATTTCTTCCCTTTGGTCCTAATGTAACTTTTACTGCATTTGCAAGTGCATCTACTCCTCTTTTTAGAGCGTCTCTTGCCTCAGTATCAAAAGTGATTTCTTTTGCCATTTTCTTATTTATTTAATAATTGCTAAAATGTCTGATTCTTTCATGATAAGATAATCCTCTCCATCATATTTTAGTTCGGTTCCAGCATATTTTCCATACAATACATTGTCACCAACTTTTACCGTTATAGGATTTTCTTTAGTACCTTTTCCCACAGCAATAACACTTCCTTTTTGTGGTTTTTCTTGTGCAGTGTCAGGAATAATAATGCCAGAAGCAGTTTTGGTTTCTACAGCAGCAGCTTGTACAAGCACTCTATCTGCCAATGGTGTAATTTTTGTTTTAGCCATTTTTTCTTTTTTTATATGCTGTGTTCAAGTGATAAATGCAACACAATATTTATTTAGTTTTTGTTAGTTTCCAAAAAATGAGAAATCTACTTATTGATCGCTTTGTATTGGAGCTGCCTCTGGTAAATTTGGTACTTGTTGCGGAACAATAGACTGATCAATCTGCTCTTGCATAATTGATTCTGGCTCATCAGTACTTATTCTTGGAATTGCAAAGTTAGAAAGTAAACTAAGCGAAATAAGTGCTATTACTAAAGTCCAAGTTGCTTTTTCCAAAAAGTCAGTAGTTTTTTTCACGCCCATCATTTGATTTCCACCACCACCAAAAGTGGAAGATAATCCGCCACCTTGTGGGTTTTGAAC
>CAYVKX010000057.1:0-13321 GCA_964452095.1 uncultured Weeksellaceae bacterium | reverse complement strand
CTTTGATAATTAACTTTCCTTTTCTTAAAGTCAAGTCTTCAATGTATTTCATCAAGTTTTCTCCTAGGATTTCCTCACAACTATCAAGTGCATCTAATTCTTGCAAACGAGATACCAACTTCTGATTCTTTAGTAGTTTTCCTATTACTTCTCCTATTTTTTGTTGATTAGATTTTCTCATACTACTGCTCCATTTTCAATATCAAAAATACTGTATTTAATATCCGATTTGTTCAGAATTTCTTCTGTTCTATTTTTATGCGTATCGGTAATAAATACTTGTCCAAAAAATCCATCATCTACAAAAGTGATTATTTTTTCTACTCTTTTATCATCTAATTTATCAAAAATATCATCTAAAAGTAAAATTGGCTTAAAGCCCATTTGCTTTTGCATAAAATCAAATTGTGCTAATTTCAGTGCAATCAAAAAGGACTTTTGCTGCCCTTGCGAACCAATCTTTTTTATTGGATGATTATTCATCTCAAATATTATATCATCTTTATGAATCCCCACATTTGTGTAATTACTTATTTTATCTTTTTGTAAGGAATTCTGCAATAAATTATCAAATGTTTCATCATTTAGTTGCGATTGATATCTAATACTTACATCTTCATTCTCTCCTGCAATTAGCTGATAATATTTCTTAAACACTACAATCAATCTTTCTAAGAAATGCTTGCGTTCTTTAAAGATCTCAGCACCATATTTAACAAGCTGATCATCAAAAGTTTCAAGCGTAATACTATCAAAATACTGCTTTTCGAAAAAGCTTTTCAAAAGAGAATTTCTTTGTTTTAGAACTTTATTATAGTCAATCAAATTTTTCAGATACTTCCTATTATATTGAGCAATACTCGCATCAATATATCTTCTTCTTACTTCTGAGCCATCTATAATTATATTACTATCGGTTGGGGAAATTACAACAATAGGAAATGCACCAATATGATCGGAAAACCGCTTGTATTTCTTCCCATTACACTTTAGTGTTTTTGATTCCCCTTTTTGCAAACTACATTGAATATCTGATAATTCATCAGCTTTTACAAACGCACCTTTTACAATAAAATAATCTTCCTCAAACTTTATGTTTTGGGCGTCAATTTTATTAAAATAACTTTTACTTAGCGATAAATAATGGATTGCATCCAAAATATTTGTTTTACCAGAGCCATTATCTCCAACAAAACAATTTACTCTTTCTCCAAATAGAAAATCACTTTTACTATGGTTTTTAAAATTTGATAATATGAGCTTTTTTAAGTACAATTTCTTTTATTTTTTATTACTTTTACTATAAGTGGATTTACTTTTAAAAAAAAACTTATTTTTGCGGCTCAAAAATAGAAGAAATGGCAAAGAAAACAGACAAAACAGATAAACAATTAGCACAAATTGAAGAAACTTTAAGCAAAACAGAACAATACATTGAGGATAATCAGAAAAGTTTATCTTTAATTGTAGGAGTGATTGTTGCAATAATTGCAATTTATCTTGCTTTTACTAATTTTTATTTGGAGCCATTAGAGCAAGAAGCACATGCCGATATGTTTATGGCAGAAATGTATTTTGAGAAAGATTCATTCAATTTGGCATTAAATGGAGATGGGCAATATTTAGGGTTTTTGGATGTGGCTGACGAATACAGCTTAACTAATGCTGGAAATTTAGCAAATTATTATGCTGGATTATGCTTTTTATACACTGCACAATATGAAGATGCAATAGATTATCTAAGCGATTTTTCTTCTGATGATGTAATCCTTTCAACTTTAGCCTTAGGATGTATTGGTGATGCTTATTTGGAATTAGAGGAAAATGATAACGCACTAAAATATTTCGAAAAAGCTGCCGATAATACCGATAATGATTTTACTACTCCAAGATATTTAATGAAACAAGCTATGGTTTTGGAAATGGATGATAATTATGAATATGCTTTAGAGATTTATAATCAGATAAAAGAGGATTATAGCAAGTCGCAAATCGCACAGGATATTGATAAATATATTGCCAGAGCAAGCAACAGATAAAAGCCAATAATGGCAACTCAAAACAATAATCTTTCCCTTTTTAATAAAGAAGAAATTCCAAATGCAAATGGTATGCGTTTTGGTATTGTAGTATCTGAGTGGAATAAAGAAATTTCTTCCAGCTTATTAGATGGAGCCAAAGAAACGCTTTTGGAATTTGGTACAGCTAAAAGTGATATCATCATAATGGAAGTGCCAGGAAGCTTTGAACTTGTATTTGGAGCAAAATTAATGGCGGAAAAGAAAATTGATGCAATTATTTGTATTGGAAGTATTATTCAGGGAGAAACTAAGCATTTTGATTTTGTATGTAATGCTGTTTCATTAGGAATAAAAGATTTGAATATTGCACTAAATGTGCCTGTAATTTTTGGTGTACTTACCGATAATACCTTGCAACAAGCCAAAAATCGTTCTGGTGGAAAGCACGGAAACAAAGGAGTGGAAGCGGCAATTACTGCCATAAAAATGGCAAACTTAAATAAATAATATTTTACTTTATAAAAGTATTTTCTCTGAAAGAAAAAATACTAAATTTGCAGCCCTTAAATAAAGGTCGCGTAGCTCAGCTGGATAGAGCATCTGCCTTCTAAGCAGACGGTCATAGGTTCGAATCCTATCGCGATCACAAGAAAATCAAAATAATGTTAATTTTTAAAAACGAGCAAAATAAAAAGCTCGTTTTTTTATTTACTAATATTTATCATAAAATTACTGCCATAAACAATGTATTCTTGCATTTTTTAAAATACTAAATATGAAATACAAAACTATAATTGAACCATTCAGAATTAAGATGGTAGAATCAATCAAAATGACTACCGAGAAAGAAAGATTACTGCATTTAAAAAAAGCAAAGTACAATCCCTTTTTACTTAAAGCAAAAGATGTAATAATTGATTTACTTACCGATAGTGGAACTTCAGCTATGAGCTCGGCTCAGTGGGCGGGAATTATGCAAGGAGATGAGAGTTATGCTGGAGCAAAAAGCTGGGAGAAAATGGAAAGTGCTATTGAAGATTTAACAGGGTATAAATATATTTTACCAACACATCAAGGGCGTGCTGCAGAAAGAATTTTATATGGTTTTTTGGGAGGAAAAGGAAAAACATTTATCAGTAATACTCATTTTGATACCACCAGAGCAAATGTTGAGTTCTCTGGAGCAGAAGCTATTGATTGCTTAACAGAAGCTGGAAGAAACCCATCAACAGAACATCCTTTTAAAGGAAATTTGGATATTCCAACTTTAGTAAATATAATTAAGGAAAGGGGAGCAGAAAATATTGGGGCTGTGATATTAACCGTTACCAACAATAGTGGTGGAGGGCAGCCAGTAAGTATGTCGAATACGAAAGAGGTATCCGAAATTTGTAAAAAATATGGTATCTTATTTGTATTAGATGCTTGCCGAATTGCTGAGAATGCTTACTTCATAAAGCATAGAGAGAAGGAGTATAAAAACAAAACTTATAAGCAAATAGCACAAGAAATGTTTGCTTTAGCAGATGGTTGTACAATGAGTGCAAAAAAAGATGCAGTTGTAAATATGGGCGGATTTTTGGCACTAAATAATAAAGAATTAGCAGAGGAGTGTACCAATCTTTTAATTATTACTGAAGGATTTACTACTTATGGCGGATTAAGTGGTAGAGATATGGAGGCATTAGCTATTGGTTTAAAAGAAGTATTTGATGCCGATTATTTGCATTACAGAATTACAAGTACTACTTATTTGGGTAATAAATTACACAAAATGGGAATACCAACAATGAGACCTGTTGGAGGGCATGCCGTTTATATTGATGCCAGAGAATTGTATAATCATATTCCAATTAATCAATATCCTGGACAAGCATTAGTTTGTGATTTATATTTAAAAGGCGGGATAAGAAGTGTGGAAATTGGCTCGGTTATGTTTGGAAAATATAACGAAAAAAGAGAGTTAATCCCTGCACCTATGGACTTGGTGAGACTAGCAATCCCTAGAAGGGTTTACACTCAATCTCATATCGATTATGTAATTGAAGTTTTTGAAAGCTTATTAAAAGAAAAAAATAATGCAAAGGGAATTAAGATTATTAAAGAACCTAAATTTTTACGACATTTTACTGCTCATTTTGAGCTAATCGATTAGCTAACAACTTGCTAAGAAGTGGAATTGCAATCATCAAAATTCCTACAAAAAGCATAACACCAGAAACTGCAAATATTATAAAATAGGAGTGCAAACTACTCATCATCTGCTGAAAGGATTCATTTTGTAGCGTATAATAACTTTTCAATATTCCAGAAACAACAAGAGTGGAAAAGAATATCGCCAATGAAATATTTGTAAGCCAAAATCCTCTAAAAATTAGTTTTTTCTCCCCCTGATTATAGTCCTCTATTCTATTTTCTGAAACAATATAAAATATAGCTGCAATTAAAATCATAGTATTGATTCCTATAGTACTTCCCATGGCATGTGCTACCGTAATATGCGTTCCGTGCGTATAGATATTCATAGAAGGAATCGAAATAATAATTGCTAAAATAAGGTTGGTGATAATCCAAAAATCAGCAGAAAGTAAAAAACGATATGGAATAGAATGAATGTGCTTTTTCCCTTGTTTAATAAGCCCCTTCCAATCCCAAATTATTTTGGCAAGCACAATAAGTTCAGTCATTGAAATTGCATAACCCAAAAGGCGAATCCATTTTGCAGCAGGCAAAATATAAATATGATGCGACCACCCTAAAAGCAGATTAATAAACCCAAGAAAAAACAAAATATAAGTAATTGGTCTGCAAGAAATTCTAGTATCGCTAGTTTTTTCCATCACATAAATAGCCAAACCATACACCAACATATTCCATGAGCCAACCAAAGAACCATAGGACTTCCATTGCACAGTCAGCTCCCCAACAATACTTTCTCTAAAATAAGGAATTAACCAAAGATATGCCTCAGAGAAAGTAAGGAAAAAGAAAACAATTCCTGTTGCCCACATCCAAATATAAACTGGCCAAAGCATTTTAGATGTTCCATTTTTCTCGGCACACAAGCCAACTTTATAATCCTTTACTGTAGCAAAGAAATTTATTATTAAAAGCAACCAAGATAGAAGAATGGGAAGTGCTAAAATTGGAGAGAAAGCCCAATATTCTCTTCCACCAAAGTAGCCAAAAAGATAGGAAATAATGATGATTATTCCAGTAATAAGAAAAATCCAATAATGCCAAATTGCTAATTTATTGCTGTAAAGCGGTTTGTTTAATAATTTTGGCAAGGCATGATAAATACTTCCTACAGAAGCCAAAAAAATCCAAGCTACAATCAAGGAAACATGCAATGGTCGGATTTTATAAAACGGAAAAGATTCTTTCAAAAAATCAGGTAAAATGTACTGCAGTGCTCCTACACAGCCAAAAAACATACCGCCCAGAAGAGCCAATATTGCCAAATAAATAAAGCGTTTTCCTACCGATTCTTTCATGGTTTATTTTTTTCTTCAATTGTACCATACCAAGAAACATCAAATTCTTTTACAGGAAACTCTCCTGAAGAACTCAATGCTCTCAAAAATGCTAAAAGTGAATAAATTTCTTCTTCATTTAAGTTATAGTTTGGCATTCTATTACTGCCATTTCTTAAAAATACTTCTGCATAAACCTCTCCTTTTTCCGAGATAGTATTGGTCAAATCTGGTCCTAAATAGCCACCCAATCCATACATTTGATGACAAGAAATACAATTATATTTCTGAAAAACATCCTTACCTTGCATAGCTAGTGGAGAGATGGTTTCACTTGCCGATTTTGTATGCATATTTTGCGAATAAATAGCATAACTATAAGCAAAATACGCTAGCACAATAATGAGTAATACTTTAATAGGCAATGATAGATTCATTTTCTTTTTGGAATTAATATTGGCAAAGATAATTAAACGAAAAAGAAATCAAAACAGATTAGCTTTTATCCAAATTAATATTGAAAAAGGCACCTTTATTTTCAGTTCTGAGCAAGGACTGCTGAACAATAATATATGCTGTGGTAGCCAAATTTCTTAACTGACAAAGCGATACGGAAAGCGAATTATTGTTATATAAATCTTCAGTTTCTTCATAAATCATTTTGATGTGAGTAAGTGCTCTTTTTAACCTGAAATCAGAACGAACAATTCCAACATAATTTGTCATAATTCTTTTTATTTCCTGAATATTGTGCTGAATCAGAATCTGCTCTTTTGTTTTTACCACTCCCCTATCATCCCAATCTGGAATATAATTTGGCATATTTATTTGTTCGATATTTTTTGAGGTATCTTCTGCACAATTATGTGCAAAGACCAAAGCCTCTAAAAGCGAATTAGATGCCAAACGATTTGCTCCATGCAATCCTGTACAAGCACATTCGCCACAGGCATACAAATTATTGATATTAGTTTTTCCATCTAAATCCGTTTGTATCCCTCCGCACAAATAATGTGTAGCAGGAACGACAGGAATCCATTTTTCAGGAACATTTATCCCGATAGATTGACACTTTTTATAGATATTTGGAAAGTATTTTTGAAAGTCAGAACCCGAAATACTACTACAATCCAAATACACAAATTCATCTCCTCTTGTTTTTAATTCTCTATCTATAGAGCGAGCAACAATATCTCTGGTAGCTAATGATTTGTTCTCATTATATTTTTGCATAAAAAGCTCTCCATCTTTTGTTCTGAGCACTGCCCCTTTTCCTCTTACTGCTTCCGAAATTAAAAAGGCAGGATTCTCAATAGGATTATAAAGTGCAGTGGGATGAAATTGAATAAATTCCATATTATTGATAGTGGCTTTGGCCCTGTAAGCCATAGCAATTCCATCAGCAGTTGCAATGGCAGGGTTAGTGGTGTATTCATAAACTTGCCCAGCACCACCGGTAGCCAACAATGTAGTTTTTGCCAAAATTTTCACCACCTTTTCTAAGTGAATATCCAAAGCAAAAAGTCCGTAACAAGAAATATCTTTATCGCCAAAAATAAGTTCCTTTCCCAAATGATGTTCCGTAATCAAATCAATGGCGAGAAAGTGCGTACATATTTCAATATTTTTCGACTGGTGTATTCTTTTGAGTAATACGCTTTGAAGCTCTAATCCAGTCAAATCCTTATGATGAATAATTCTGTTAGCGGAATGCCCTCCCTCCTTTCCTAAATCATATTGTGTTTTGTTTTTTTTATCAAAACGCATACCCCAATTTGCAAGCTCTTTTAGTCTTTCTGGTGCTTCTTTTATCACCCTTTCTACTACCTTTTTATAGCATAATCCATCTCCCGCTTTTAGCGTATCATTTATGTGCTGCTCAAATGAATCGGTCTTCAAATTAGTTACAGCAGCTATCCCTCCTTGTGCGTATTTTGTATTGGCCTCCGATTCATCTAATTTGGTAATAATAGTAATTTTTATATCAGGAGATTTCTCGGCTACTTTTAGTGCATAACTAAGCCCTGCAATTCCAGAACCCACTATCAATACATCTGTATTCATTATTTTTTAGGAGAAAATTTAAGCATCTTTTCCACAGCAAAAAATGCTTTTATTCTTAACCCTTCTTCCATTAGAAGTTCTGGCGATTCAGTATCCAAACAATTAAGAAGCTTTTCTAAAGTATTTTTCTTCATATATGGACACTCCTGACAAGCCACACAGCTTCCTGAAACAGGTGCTGGAATAAATCTTTTTTTAGGATTTGATTTTTTCATTTGATAAATAATCCCAGTTTCTGTAGCTACAATATAAGTGGAAGAATTATCCGTTTTGCAAAACTTTAAAAGTGCAGAAGTAGAGCCAATAAAATCGGCATACTCCAACATATAAGAACTGCATTCCGGGTGAGCAATCACTTTTACATCAGGATGTTCTTGCTTAATTTCTTTGATTTTTTCTGCTGAAAATTCTTGGTGAACCACACAAACCCCCTCCCATTTCAGCATTTTTCTGCCGCTTTTATTCTCCAAATATCTTCCTAAATTTTTATCAGGAGCAAAAATAATTGGTTTATTTTCTGGAATGGATTCTATAATCTGTAAAGCATTGGAAGAAGTGCAAATAATATCGCTAATTGCCTTTACCTCAGCCGAACAATTGATATAGGAAACTACAATATGCTCAGGATTTTCTTTAATAAATTCACTAAACTTATCGGCAGGACAAGAATCAGCTAAAGTACAACCGGCATCCAAATCAGGGATGATTACTTTCTTAGTTGGATTCAGAATTTTTGCAGTTTCCGCCATAAAATGCACCCCAGCAAAAACAATAATATCGGCATTAGTATTTGCTGCCTTTTGCGACAAATCCAAACTATCGCCTACAAAATCAGCAATATCCTGAATTTCTGGTAACTGATAATAATGAGCAAGAATTATTGCGTTCTTCTCTTTTTTGAGTTTTTGTATTTTTTCTTGGATTTCCAACAAATTTTATTTTAGCAATCTAAAACTCTGCAAAATTAAGTTTTTTTAATTTCTTAGAATGCTTTTTAATTTGTCAGTATTTAAGATTTTTACTTTATCTTTTTTTAAATCAATAATCCCTTGATCTTGCAATTTCTTTACCAAATTGCGAGTTACCACTTTATTAGCACTAGTAAGAGAAGAAAGTTCAATATCGTGCAAAGAGATGTTTACGCAATTCTCTTTATCCTCTCCAAAGGTTTGCTGTAATAAAAGCAGCCCTTCTGCAAGGCGCTGGGTTACAGTTAAATGCTTTATTCCCATTACTCTTTTCTCTACCGTATCTACATCATAGCACAGAAGTTTCATCACTTTCATAAAGGCATTTTGATTTTCTTTTATCAAATCTAAAAAGTCGTCTTTTGGGATAATACAAACGCTAGTATCTGCAATAGCTACTGCTGTTGCATTATATTTTGAGGTATTAATTACGGCATGTAGCCCTAACAAATCACCATCTTTGGCTAAAGAAATTATATGTACTTTGCCTTTTTTGTCAGTTTTTAATGTTTTTACTTTTCCTTGATTAAGATAAAATACTGCCAAAGCATCTTCTCCTTCTTTAAAAATAGATTCTCCTTTTTTAAAAGATGAGAAATTTTTAATCTCAGAAATTTTTTGTTTTTCATCAATTGAGCAAGTTGCAAATACAGATGTTGCCATGTTCTTGCACTTTGTACAATCAGGGATATTATTTTTTGTCATACCTTTTTATAAAATTATGTGCAAATCTCAACTATCTAAAATGAGAAAACAATGACATATATCATAAAAAGAAAATAAGTTGCTAATCGTAGATACTAGCTGTTCGGATGAGTTGTTTGAGTTTCAATATTTTGATTTTTCTCCCTTCTAAAGCAATCACTTTATCTTGCTTAAGTTCGGATAATAATCGGATTACCGTTTCAGTAGCAGTACCTACAATATTGGCTAACACTTCACGAGTAAGAGCTATTGCAATTGTTTGCTCATCATCTTCCATTCCATAAGTTTCTTTGAGCATAAGTAGAGCTTCAGCTACCCTTTCTCGAACATGTTTTTGAGCCAAATCGGTAACCTTGTTTTCTGCTGATTTTAAATCTTTTGAAACTAATTGCATAAACTTGATTGAAAAATTTGAACTATCTTTAATTAAATCAAAAATGGCATCTTTCGGAATAAAACAAACGCTTGTTTCCTCAAGAGTTTCTGCAGAAGCAGAATAAGAATCTCCACTGATTAATGAGCGATATCCTAAAATATCTCCTTCCTTTGCAAGGCGAACAATTTGCTCTTTTCCTTCTTCTCCTAATTTAGCAATTTTCACCTTTCCTATATTGATGCAATAAAGCCCTGTTGGGCGCCTTCCTTCATAAAAAATAACTTGTCCTTTTTTATAAGAACTACATCCTTTATTGTAAGAAAGTTTTGCTAACTCATCATTCTTAAGATCGCAAAATATAGATTTACTTCTAGTTTTGCAATTCTCACAATCAGGAATATCAGCTTTATTAGTCATAGTTTAGTTTTGCAAATGTAAAAAATTATAGTAAAAAGTAATAGCCAACTAAAAGAATAATTCTCAAACAGCATTATTCTCAAAATTGATAAATTAATAATAACTCATTTGTTCCTTTTATAAAATTAGCAGTTGAGGAATTAGGAATTGTATGTATGTAATTAATTTCTATTTGATTGCTTTTCACGCCTAATATTACTGCTATTGTTTTAACAGAATTATAAGATGTCCCAATGTTAAATCTCTCATTAAATTTAGCTAAAATATTCACATCCAATTTTGGAGGTATTGAAGCTTCTTTTTCGAACAAAACTGAGGGCAAAAACTGAATATTTTCATTCAGATTATAATGATAATCGGTATAAATATTGAAGCAAAAATTGTTTTCTTTATTTATTCTTTTTTCATAAACATTCTCATTATTTATCAAATTGAATACTGAAAACCCAACACTCCACTTGCTTGCCGATAAATAAATCCCAGATGAAGATTGCGAATTTATTCTTTTTTGCACACCACCACTTATTGCGTTATCATTGTTTTGATCCAAAACAAATTTTGTTTCATCTAACATTATTCTCCTTAATTCTCCTTGCAAACCAAATGATAATTTTACCGATTCAAAATCTATTATGTGAGCAAAGCCAAGTTGAAGCCCTCCAACAGATGATGGTCCTGCTGTAGTATTATACAATGAAATAGAAAAGGCAGTAGTAGGATCTAAAGCAGTTTGGAAAGAAGCAAATTGCGTTTGAGGTGCTTGCTGAATTCCTGCTAATTGATTTCGATAATACAATTGCAAGCTACTATTGTCGACACTAATAGCTGCAGGATTTATAATGCTCGTATTAAAAATATATTGCACTCCAGAGATATTAGTTTGCGAGAAAGCCGAAAGTCCTAAACCGATAAAAAATATGAATATGTTAATCCTCTTTATCATCTTACAATTGTAATTGAACCAGTAAATGTTTCATCAACCATCTTTACATGATAATAATAAATTCCTGCTTTTAGTTTTTCTCCTTTATATTCTCCTCCCCAACTATTATCATAATTGGAGGATGTAAAATACACAAAGCCATTGGCATCAAAAACCGATACTTCTACGCTTTGAAAATTCTCTATATTTCTGATATGCCAAAAATCATTTACTCCATCTCCATTTGGAGTAAAAGCAGTTGGGATATTGATGCAATCCTCATCTATTAAAACTTCAAAAGAAGCTCCAATTTTACACAAATTACTATCGGTAATTTCTACATTATAAATTCCTGGAACAACCTCAATCAAATCAGAAAAGGTACTGCTATCATTCCACAAAAATAAATAGGGAACAGTTCCTCCAGAAACATCCGTAAATACATTGCCATCATTGATTCCTGTACAAGAAGCATTATCGCCATAAATATTAAAATTTAAAGCTATCGGCTCAGATATATTGAAAATAACATCTGATTGACAACCAATAGAATCTGTAACGAAAACCGTAAATAATCCGGCAAACAAATTAGTTTTAAAAGCAGAAGTATCTCCATCATTCCAAAGCACAGTATAAGGGGAAACTCCTCCAGAAATATCAAGCAAAATACTTCCAGATGAATCGCCAAAACATTTTACATTTTGAATTTCAGAATTCATAAGTATAGATTGTCCTGCACTTATTACAACACTCTCTAATGTAGAACAATTAATAGAATCGCTAATACTTACATTATAAGAATTTGCACTCAAATTATAGATGTTATTTGTAGTGTCTCCATTTGCCCACAAAATAGAATAAGGACTTATCCCTCCATTTATTTGAATGCTAATTTCCCCATCATTTGAGCCAGCACAACTCTCATTTTTTATTGTAGAGTTTATTGAAATTTCTGCCACCGATCCAATGGTTTCCCCATAATTTTCTGTACAATTATTTGCATCTAATATCACCACAGAATAATAAGATGGAGAAAGGGAGGATATGTCTTCAGAAGTAAAACCATTCGACCATATAAAAGAATACGGTAAAGTTCCCCCAGAAATAGATAAATCAATTGCTCCATTATCCGCTCCAAAACAATTTACATCATTTATTATTGCTAAAACTGATATTGGAGCATTTGGCTGATTAATAGTATCAAAAACAGAAATCTCGCAATTGTTTACATCAGAAATAACAACTGAATAATCCCCAGCAGAAACGCCCATTAAATCCTGATTAGTAGAAAAATTGGACCACAAAAAATTGAAAGGAGGCGTTCCTCCACTTACTGTTAAATCAATCATTCCATCATTGCCACCAAAACATTTCACATCAGAAATAGCAGTAGTATATAGCAACTGATTTGGCTCTTGTATAATACCAAAACCAACTACATTACATTGATTAGCATCAGTAATAGTTAATGAATAAAGTCCATCAGGCAAACTGTCAATTAATGAGGAATTCCCGCCATTAGACCAATTATATAAATATGGGGAAGTACCTCCAGAAACTACTGCTGATAAAACTCCATCATTCGCCCCAAAACAAGAAATATCGGAAGGGGAAACATTCACTAATAAAATAGATGGTTCGGATATGGTAAATGAAGCAGATTTACTACAATTATTGGAATCAGAAACTATAACAGAATGGTTGCCCACTTGCAATAATGAGGTTTGATTTTGCGTTCCTCCATTAGACCAATTAAACTGATAAGGCGAAAACCCTCCATTTACAATTGCAGAAGCAGTTCCATCATTTGCCCCAAAGCACGAAATATCATTTGAAGATATAATTACATCCATTGAATCTGGCTGGGAAACAACAAACATTTGGGTTTCTACACATCCATTACTATCGGTAATTGCTACAGAATAATTTCCCACAGTAAGATTTGAAATATCTTCAGAAGTACTATTATTACTCCACAAATATTGATATGGCAACACTCCCCCATTTACAGAAATATTAATTTGTCCATCAGAAGAAGAGAAACAAGACGGATTGTTAATTATAGCTGAAACGCCAATAGCAGATAATGGCTGAATTATCAAAAATGAATCTTGCCTTGTGCAATTATTATTATCGGTAATTTGAACAATATACTCGCCAGAGAATAAACTATCAATGAAAGATGTAGAAGCACCATTTTGCCAACTAAAAGCAAATGGAGGAATACCTCCGCTAATTACTAAATTGATATTCCCATCATTATTTCCAAAACAACTCACATCATTAATTTGAGCCAAAACTCCAATTGCTTGTGGCTGAACTACACTATCGGTTATGATAGTTTTACAGCCATTATTATCAGTAATGGAATC
>CAYVKX010000056.1:0-13484 GCA_964452095.1 uncultured Weeksellaceae bacterium | reverse complement strand
ATAAAATTATTATTAGTTTTTTCATGTTTAATTTGATTTACCTAAGAATATTCTTTTTTACAAAGATAGAAAATTAATGGTGCAAAAGGATTAATGTAAGAATTGAAGAATTAAGCAAGTGCAATATCGGTTACTTCTTTCATGCTACCCACATAATGAAATTTAAGTCCTTTTAAATAGGATGCTTTAATTTCACCTATGTCTTTTTTATTCTCTTTGGACAAAATAATCTCTTTAATTCCTGAGCGCTTAGCTGCTAATATTTTTTCTTTTATTCCTCCGACAGGCAATACTTTTCCTCTAAGAGTAATTTCGCCAGTCATGGCTAATTTGTTGTTTACTTTTTTGCCTGTAAAAGCAGAAACCAAAGCTGAAAACATAGTAATTCCAGCAGAAGGTCCATCTTTTGGAGTAGCACCCTCCGGTACATGAATATGCACATTCCATTTGCCAAAAAATTCTGGGTCAATTCCGTAATCTTTAGCGTGAGCTTTTAAGTATTCCAAAGCAATAGTTGCGGATTCTTTCATCACATTTCCTAAATTTCCAGTAATGGTTAAAATCCCCTTTCCTTTACTCAAACTTGACTCTATGAAAAGAATATCACCTCCAACTCTTGTCCAAGCCAATCCGGTAGCAACTCCAGATACATCATTATTTAAAAGTCTATCTCTATCAAATTTTATAGGTCCAAGAATTGTTTCTAAATCAGAAAGGCTAACCACTATTTCATAATCTTGCTCCATTGCAATACATTTTGCAGCATATCGGATTACTTTGCTAATTACTTTCTCTAATCCTCTTACGCCAGATTCTCTGGTATAGCCATCTACTATTTTCTCTAGAACCTTATCGTTTAAGCTTAAATCTTTTTTGCTTAAACCGTGTTCTTTTAATTGTTTTGGCAAAAGATGTTTTTTGGCGATAGCCACTTTTTCTTCCACTGTATATCCACTCATTTCTATGATTTCCATTCTATCCAAAAGTGCGGGCTGAATGGTATTTAAAGAATTAGCTGTTGCGATAAATAACACTTTGGATAAATCGTAACCCAATTCTAAATAATTATCATGGAAACTTTCATTTTGTTCTGGATCGAGCACCTCCAAAAGTGCAGAAGAAGGATCGCCATGAGCATCACGCGTAACTTTATCAATTTCATCCAAAACAAATACAGGGTTAGATGTTTCTGCCTTTTTGATGGATTTTATAATTCTTCCTGGCATTGCTCCGATATAGGTTTTTCTGTGCCCTCTTATTTCTGCTTCATCACGCAAACCTCCCAATGATACTCTTACATATTTTCTACCTAATGCCTCTGCTATCGATTTTCCAAGTGATGTTTTTCCTACTCCTGGAGGTCCGCTAAGGCAAAGTATTGGCGATTTCATATCTCCTTTAAGCTTTAAAACAGCTAAAAACTCTATGATTCTTTCTTTTACTTTCTCCAAACCAAAATGGTCTCTATCTAAAATTCTTCTTGCTTTTTTAAGATCAAATTTATCTTTTGAAAACTCATCCCAAGGCAAATCTAACATCAATTCCAAATAGCTTCTGTGCACAGAATAATCTGCCATTCCAGGGTTCATTCTTTGTAGTTTTTTTAAATCTTTATCAAAAGATTCAGCTACATCTTTGCTCCATTTTTTTGCACTTGCTTTTTGTCGCATTTCTTCCACTTCTTGCTCTGAGCCTGCCCCACCTAATTCCTCTTGAATTGCTTTCATTTGTTGATGCAAGAAATACTCTCTTTGTTGTTTATCTAAATCAGTTCGCACCTTTGATTGAATTTCGTTTTTCATTTCCAGCATTTGCAATTCTTTTGTCAAAAATCCTAAAGCATTATTTGCACGAATTTTCAAATCTACTTCCTCCAACAAAATTTGCTTTTCTGCTAAACTAATATTCATATTAGAGGCCACAAAATTGATTACAAAAGAGGGGCTTTCAATATTTTTGATAGCCATTGTTGCCTCTGTTGGAATATTGGGAGATTCCTCAATAATTTGCAATGCTAAATCTTTTACTGAATCTACTAAAGCACCAAATTCTTTGTCGTTTTTCTCTGGTCTTTTCTGATCTAAGCGATTTATTTTCGCTTTAAAATAAGGGTCTGTTTGCACAAATTCTTCAATCTCAAATCTTTTTCTTCCCTGAATGATTGCAGTTATATTTCCATCAGGCATCCTTAGCATTTTCAGGATATGGGCAACTGTTCCAATACTGTTTAAATCTGCTTTTTCAGGGATTTCAATATTTGGGTCTTTTTGAGAGAGAACTCCAATTGTTCTGTTGCCTTTATAAGTATCTTTTATTAGCTTAATCGACCTATCTCTACCAATAGTAATTGGGATAATTACTCCAGGAAATAACACTGTATTTCTAAGTGGCAAAATTGGTAGTGTTTTTGGAGTTTTTTCTTTCTCTATTTTATCTTCATCCTCTTGACTTAATAGGGGTAAAAAATCCGATTCATCCTCTATCAAATCTGATAATGAAAAGGCGTTAAATCTTTGTTTATCTTTATTCATAATGTATTTTTTGACAATCTGTCAGTGTATAATTTTATTTTGCTATAATTAACTTATTGCAAAGAGTATGCCAAAGATAAAATTGGCAGTTATTTTTCGTTTCTGTAAGCTTTTGTCAGATTAAAAACATGAGATAAAATATTTTTTTCTACTTCATCAAATGTTTTATTTCTCCTTTGCATTACTTTTTTAACTACTTCAAATACTTTTTCTGTTTTATAAGTAGAGAATCCGGAAGCACCACCCCATGAAAATGATGGAATAAAATTTCTTGGAAAACCAGCCCCAAAAATATTAGCACTTACACCAACAACAGTTCCAGTATTAAACATGGTATTGATACCACATTTAGAATGATCACCCATTATGAGTCCGCAAAATTGCAAACCCGTATTTTTAAACCTTCCACTATTATAATCCCACAATTTTACTTCTGCATAATTATTCTTAAGATTGGAATTATTAGTGTCCGCCCCTAAATTGCACCACTGCCCAATTACAGAATTACCTAAAAAACCATCATGTCCTTTGTTAGAATATCCTTGAAAAACCACATTATTCACCTCTCCTCCTACTTTACAAAAAGGACCTAAAGTGGTGTTGCTATAAATTTTTGCACCCATTTTCAGTACAGCCCCCTCTCCCATTGCAAATGGTCCTCTTACAAGTGTTCCCTCCATAACTTCTGCATTCTTTCCAATATAAATTGGTCCTTCTTTACAATTAAGAAATGTACATTCTACTTTTGCTCCTTCTTCAATAAATAAAGGGAAATCGCCAACTTTCATACTATTTTCTCCTAATTTTTTAGAAGTCAGTCCCTTTGTGATTTTTTCAAAATCATTTTCTATCTCATTACCATTTAAGCTAAAAATATCAGAGATATTTTCTAAGAAAGTAAAATCAGCACTTAGTTGCTTTTTATTAAGATTTTCAAAAGAAAATTCTTTAGAGGCAAAAGCAATAGGCGTACCAGCTTTTACTAAACACTCTCCTTTTTGTAAGTTATTTATCTCATCAACTAAAGCTTGATTTGGAAGCACTTGTGCGTTTACCCAAAGATTTTCATCTGCAAGATTTATTGGGAATTTCTCAGATAAATAATCTTCAGTTTTTACGCTAACTGCATCAAAATAAAATTCCCATTTTTCTTTTATCGTTACAATTCCTATTCGTAAATCAGCAATAGGACGAGTAAAAGTTAGCGGTAAAAATGCTTCTCTATTATGGTCAAAAAGTATAGTGTTCATCTTAAAATAATAAAATACAAATGTAAAGAAAAACCCCACACTTTTGGTGCAGGGTTTTTTAAAATATCGAAAAAGCTACTTATTTCTTTAAGTGCTTATATCTATTTTTGAATTTATCAATTCTACCGGCCGTATCTACCAACTTCATTTTTCCGGTATAAAAAGGATGTGAAGCAGAAGAAATCTCCATTTTTATAAGTGGATACTCTTTGCCGTCTTCCCATTTAATAGTGTCTTTTGCTGGAGCACAAGAACGCGTTAAAAATGCAAAATCATTGGAAGTGTCTTTAAACACAACAAATCTGTAATCTTCTGGATGTATTCCTTTTTTCATTTTTCTTTAAATTTATTGGGCTGCAAAATTAAAAAGTTTTACCGAAAAACATAATTAAATTTTATTTTTTTTGTTTGTGTATTACAAATGATTTTTGAATTAACTAATTATCTTTGCCAAGATGAAAAAAACACCAACTTTTAGTATCGCTATTTTACTCTTGATTTGCTTTTTTGCTTGTAAAAAAGAAGCTGTAATTTCAGAAGGAAAAGCAACTCTTCATTTTTCTAATGACACCATAATGTTTGATACAATTTTTACAACTGTTGGCTCTATTACTCAGCATTTTAAAGTATATAACAATAATGATTTTGGGGTAAAAACAAATATTAAAATCACTGGAGAAGATGCTAAGTTTTACGCTATGAATGTAGATGGAATATCAAGAAATGAAGCAAAAAATGTAGAAATTCCTGCAAATGATAGTATTTTTATTTTTATTGAAGTAAGGATTGACCCAAACAACACTAATTCCCCATTAATTACAAATGCAAATCTGGAATTTAACACTGGTGGAAATCAGCAAGATATAGATTTAGTTGCTTATGGTCAAGACGCTTATTTCCATACTGCAAATACTTTTGGGGAGATTTTGGATGGAAATGACACCTTGCGCTTTTGGTATCACTCTTTGGATTGTAATGCTATTTGGAATAATGACAAACCACATGTAATTTATGGTTATGTAATTGTTGATCCTGGTTGTCAGCTTACAATAAATAAGGGGTCACAAGTTTATTTGCATAAAAATTCAGGGATTATTGTTGGTAATCCTTTTTCTGAATTTGCAGGAGGAACTATAAAAGTAAATGGAACTTTAGGTAATGAAGTGATTTTTCAGGGAGACAGATTGGATGATTGGTATGATAATTCTCCTGGACAATGGGACAGAATATGGCTAATGCCAGGAAGTATAAATAACACATTTGATTACGCCATAATAAAAGAAGGAACTATTGGGATCCATGCAGATACTGTAGTAAATAATAGCCCAACAGCTTTAATAGAAAATACAATTATTGAAAATATGTCGGCAATTGGAATATTAGGACAAGGAGCAAATTTGGAGGTAAATAATACCATTGTTAGCAATTGCGGACAATATACTGTAGTTTGTAACTTAGGAGGTGATTACAACTTTACACATTGTACTTTTGCTAATTATTGGGATTTAGGAAGTAGAAGTACGCCATCAGTTTTACTTAACAATTATTATGAAGATACTGAAGGGAATTTGCATATTAGAGATTTGAATAATGCTCATTTCACCAATTGCATTATTGATGGGAGTTTGACTACAGAAATTGAATTTCAAGAAAACTCTAGTGGTATTTTTAATTACACTTTTGACCATAGCTTATTAAAAATTGACCCAAATACTAATACGAACACTTCTAATTACATTAATATTATTAAGAATGAAAGCCCTAATTTTGAAGATGCAGATAAAAGAGATTTTCATTTAAAAGAGGGCTCCCCTTGTATAGATGCTGGAACCAATACTTTTATATCAGAAGATGTTGAGGGAAACACAAGAAATAATCCTGATTTGGGAGCTTATGAGTATGTGGAGTAGTTGTTAGGTATTGGTTTGTAGTTAATCGTTATTAGTTTTTAACCACAAGTGAATAGCCACTAGATACTTTCTTTTTCTGTGGACTATCTACTGATTACTGTATTTTGACTACTGACTTCTTTCTAACTCTTTAAAAACTCAATTGTATCCACCCCATCCGCATAATCCCAAAGTTTTGGGCTTTGCGTTTGTCCAAAAGCAATATCGTTTTTGGAAACTACACATTGAAGCTTATCATTATTTTCTTTGATATAATTTTCAACCTTACTCAAATCTTCATAATACTGATAATACAGCATAGCAAGTGGAGATTGCAGAGAGTTATCTTCTTTTAGAAGTATAAAGCCATTTTCAATAACCTCATGACTTCCCATCAGGTAAATAGCTTTATTGTAATCATAATTATTAGCGTATTTTTTATGCTCAATAATATCTTGAAAAGGGAAAAAGGCCTCAAATAACTTATTCAAATCATAATTTTTTGGTAAGAAAATATGGGAAACATTTCTACAACCCATACCAAAATAGGAAAAAACATCTTTCGCCAAACCTATTAGTTCCACATCAGTTTCTGTTCCATCTAAAATGGCAACTGATTTTCTGTTTTTACGAATAATCTTTTTAGCATCTTGGAAATAATAATTAAAGTACTTTGCAGAATTATCATTTCCTGTTGCAATTACCGCATCAAACTTTTTACCATTTACATCTTCAATAAAAGCTATATTTTTGGTAAATTTTGGCTCTATTTGCAATAATTCTTCAATGATAAAAGTAAGTAATACATTATCGTTAGCTGACATTTTTATTATCGCATTATTACCACTTATTAAAACTGATATAAAATCGTGAAAACCAACAAGTGGAATGTTGCCCGCCATGATAATTAATACATTTTTTGATTTTTTATTTTCAGCTAAATTATAAGGGGTAAGCCATGCATTTAAGTTTTCATAACTTAATTGTTTTGCCCAAGCATTAATGGCTTGTTTTTGGTTATCTAAAGTAAACCAAGGGTTTTGTATTTCTGCTTTTTCAAAGGTTTGTAAAAACTTTCCCTCTGAGGAATTGGACAAAACGCTACCTAATTTGCTAAAAACTGCTATTCTTTCTTCTAAATTCATTTTGCAAAAATAAAAAAGCCCTGTCAAATAGCAGGGCAATTTTAATATTCCCGAATTAATCTTCAAATTAACACATTATCTTTTCTATTGTCTAGTAACTAAAAACTAGTAACTATTATCTAATCAAGGTTACTTCCCCTACTTTCTTCCTAATAGCACCCATTTCATCCGTAAGGATAATAACCCAAGTAAATACATCCGATTTGGCATCTATACCATCCCAGCCCTCTCCTATTGTATTGGTAGTAAATACTTCTTCTCCCCACCTGTTATAAATAATAAATTGGTACGATTGGCACTTATTCATCCTGAACCCTTTCGGCAAGAACACATCATTATCTCCATCTCCATTTGGGGTAAAGGAATTAGGAGTATAAAGCAAAAACTCATAAAAGATATTTATGGTATGCTCGGTAGAATCCACACAACTATTACTATCGGCAGCCACAAGCATTACATCAAAACTGCCTGGATAAGTAAATTCATGAGTGGGGTTCTCAAAAAAGCTAAAAGTAGTATCATCAAAATCCCAAATAATCGGTAGGACACCTATACTTTGGTTCGTAAAATCAATAATAGGATTTATAATGCTTGCCGAAAGTGGATTATAGCTGAAATCAACAATAGGTTTTGGAAAAACTTGCACATTTTTAACAGTAGAATCCCTGCATCCATAATTGGAAGTTACTATTAGTTTTACAGGATAATTTCCTAATGTTTGAAAGTAATGAGAAACGGGAGTTCCTGCACTAATTCCTCCATCAGAAAAATACCAAATATAGTTTACCAAACTATCAGAGATAATAGTAGAATTATCTGTAAAAATAGCAGGGTTCTCCAAGCAATTACCAGAAAAGGAAAAATCCGTTTGAGGTAAAGGATGGATAATCACTTGCATACTATCAGTACCTTTGCAGCCGTTACTATCAGTTTCTTCAACCGATAACACAAAATTCCCTGCTGATATTACATCAACAAGAATTTGCTCTGTGCCATTACCACCTACAATTGTAGCAATTCCAAGTGGGGCATTTATATTCCATTGATAAAATGACCCTTGCAGATAAGGGACCTTAAAATTTTCTAGTCCAACACCTTCACATAAATGTAAAATGTTTTGCGAAAAGGAACTGCTTACAACTACTGATAGACACACAAATAAGATGTGCCTGAGTTTCAGCATATATCCCTAGAAGTGCTGAATAGGTCCTGTTGTTGGTCCTGTATTTACTACTACATTAATGGTAGTAATACAACCCGCCAAATCATAAGTAATAGTGTGCGTTCCTGCTCCTGCAGCTACCGGATCAAAACTACCACCACTTACTCCATTCCCTGAAAGCGTACCACCCGTTGGAGTAGGATTTAAAACTTGAGCAGTATCACCAGCACAAAATGGTCCTAAAGCCGAAAGTGCTACTTGGATAATTCGTACATCCAATACAATTGGAGCACCAGGACAACCATTTACATCTGTTTCTGTAATGCTAACTGCACTAGGGTAAAGCCCTGGAGTATTACCCCAATCTACTGTAATATTACTAGTAGTAGTAATAGGATTCTGAACACCTCCACCACCGGTAATTGTCCAGTTGTAAGAAGAACCAGCAGTATTTGCTACCAAATACGCCTCCCCTGTTGCACCTGCACATACTGTATCAGGGTTTGTTGTTACCTGAGCCATTAGCTGACTCCCTGCTAAAAACAATACTCCAAAAAGTAATGCTTTTAATGTGTTGCTTGTTGTTTTCATGATTTTCATGTTTTTGATTAATAAAATTGGTTAAAAATGATTTATCGGTTGAGTTGCCACAGTTGAAATTGGCACTGTTATTATTGGTTGCCAAGAGCTAGTATTACATCCTAAATACTCTCTTACTTTAATTCTAAATTGTGTTGTATTTGTAATATTTGAAAAAATTACTGGATTAGTATTTCCCATTTGCGGATTAGTCATGTTTACCCATCCTGCTCCATTATTATACTGAAATCTGAATAAATTAGAAGGAATAGATGGATTTGCAGTTACAGTAATATCATCTCCAACGCACGCAGGAGATGGTATAGCCGTAAGAGTTGCTGTTGGGATAGGATTCACAGTTATACTTACGATATCGGTTGCAGCACATCCATTAACATCCGTAAAAGTTACTGTATATATTTGAGAAGCTGACAAGCCAGAAGTAAAAGAAGGATTCTGCACATTTGAACTAGATAAATTAGTAGTCGGACTCCAATTATAACTGCCTGAAACACCACTATTTGCACTTAAAGCAGAAGGAGTTCCTCCATTACAAATAGTTTGATTAGCAGTTGCAACAACTAATACACTACCACTTCCCATAACTATAGCAGTATCAGTTGCAGAGCAACCATTTGCATCAGTAATAGTAATATAATAAGTTCCTGAATTTAAGTTTGTAGCTGTTTGGGCTGTTTGCCCATCTGACCAAAGGTAGGATATTGGATTAGCAACTGAGCCATTCACTACAATAGTATAATCTTCAGTGGCACCAAACCAAGCTGTATTATAATCGCAAGGGGAAGCCGTATTCTGAGGTTGATATTGGCTATTTTGCATTACAATTCTCATTCTACTTTGTCCGGGAATTGCAGTAGATGGAACAGTAATAGTCAAAGCATGAGATGAGGGAGCAGTAGTAGAAGGTATTTGAGCTACTAACTCATTAGCATCTGAGAAATCTCCATCAATATTCCAATCAATATACACATTTGCCAAATTATCTAAATACACATTTTGAATATGACAACTTCCTAAATCAATATTCAAATTATACGAATTTCCAGGAGTAACATCAGCCGATTGTGCTGTATAATCTTGATACATATCGCAAACACTTGCAGTATTGTTAATAATTGTAAAGTTATCGCCAACAAACTGCACATTATCAATAGTAGAATAGCCATTATATTGAGGAGAACAAGCACAATAAGTATTTACAGCAGATGCTCCTACTCCTGTAATAGTAACGGTTGCATCTCCAGATTGAGTACAAGTAGCAGCTGTAGTAGTAGTAGCCAAATTCATTTGTGCAAACTGGGAAATTCCAATGTTTTCTATTCCACAACTAACTCCATCAGCAATAATTTCATAAGTATGCTGTCCTCCACATTGATTTTGCAAAGTACTCGGCAATGCAATTTGATTACCATTATCAAATGAAAGCGTATAATTTACTTGTGCAATAGCAACTTGCATACTTGCAGTAACTGATACATTACACATATTAGGACATGCCTGGGTTGGGGAGAACTGAAATAATGGCTCTGCTTCTACAATTTGGAAAGTATCAGAGTAAATAATGGAAGGGCAAGAGCCAACATAAGGTAAACTTGCTGTAACTACATACCAGCCCGCATCTAAGTCATTTCTAATTGTACCACCATTTCCTCCGCCACCATTATAAGTTTGGCCATTAGTAACATTTTCCCAAGAATAATTTTGATATGAAGCTTGAATAATTTGTGCTACACCTATTGCTCCACCATTCGGACATACAATGTGAGTGATATTTGCAGTATCTACATTTACTGTACATTGAGCATCTGCTTTTTGCAAAAACCCACAAAAAAACAATGAAAAAATTATTAACTGGATGTTGCGATTCATCTCTCAAATTTGTTTCTACAAAGATAAAAAATAATCAGATTACTTACTATGATTTTTGTAAAGAGTTGTTAATCAACCTTAATAATAGAAAAGTCTTGGTATTTTACTATTGGAAATTTGGAGTTTGCTCCGCCACCTCTGGAGTAATATTGTTTAAAACTATACTCCCCTTTTTCAGTGCAGAAATACATACATTCGGTAAAAGCAATTTGCGCATATCTATTGGGCAGTGCGTGAAATTTCTGGCTAAAAAGATGAACAAACCTTTGGTTTTCTTTGCTTTCATAATCAAAAAAGTAAGGGTTTGGAAAATGTACATTTAGTTTCATTAAGGTTTCAATATCTAAATTCTCAAACGACTCCCAATTATTCAAACCAAAAACAGTCATGGCAGTATCAATTGTACCCAAAACGGGAATTAATTTTGAAACAAAAGCCCTATCAGTAGAAGGCACAAGCAGCATATATTTGTGGTTACTCAGTAAATCACAAATGGTATCTCTTTGAATTGAACTCAAATTGTTAAACAAAAAAACTTTAGATTTTATCTTATTTTCCCTAAATATTGATTTGTAATTATTAGCATATTTCTTCTCTTGCTTTTTGGCTAAAATTAAAATTCTTTCCTTTTTATGTTTTTTCAAAACAAAATCTGAAACCTTCTCAACCTGCATCTTAATAGGCGGAATAACCTGGAAGATATTAGATCCATGTTTTAGGATATTGCTATTTTTAGATAAAGGGGAAACAATAGTTTTATCTTTATTTTTTCCATACATTTTAGTAACTATAGAAAGGTTTTTTTGATAAGCCGGACCGATAATCAAATCAACATCTTTAAGCTTTCCTTCTGTGATAATCTGTTTTACTTTAGCCGTATCATTCTCAGTATCATACACAAATAAATTGATATTCATTCCCGCTCTTTTTAAGGAATCAGTGGCAATAATTACTCCTTCTAAAAAATTTAATGCCATCTCCGATTTGCTGTAAATAGCCTCTTTTGTTTGCTGAGATTCTGAAAGAAAAGATAAAAGAGAATCATTCTTTTCTGTATAAAAAGGAAGCAGTAAAGCAATGTTGAGCGTATCCTTATTTTTTCTTATTTTAAGATGTGTTTCTTCTTTGGCTTGCCGGTTTTTAAAAAGCAAGCGTTCAGCAAAAGTTGACTTTATTGGAATAAGTAATTGTTGATTAAAATACAATTTTACATTCTTATTACTCTTTCTTAACTCATTACTATTTACATAATATTTGCTCGCAATAGTTTGGTAAGTTTCATTTGGTTTTACCGTATGATAAACATACATTTTTCCCTTTAACACAATAGTGTCTTGCTTTGTCTGTGCAGAAGTTTGCACAGTAAATAAAACAAAAAATATAAATACTATTTTCTTAATTATTCCCATTCAATAGTTGCTGGTGGCTTTGATGAAATATCATACACCACACGATTAATTCCTTTTACTTTATTAATAATATCATTAGATACTTTTGCCAAGAATTCATAAGGCAAATGCACCCAATCAGCAGTCATTCCATCTGTTGATTCAACAGCTCTTAAAGCAACTGCATTTTCATAAGTTCGTTCATCCCCCATTACTCCAACTGATTGAACGGGCAAGAATATTGCACCTGCCTGCCATACTTTATCATACAATCCAGATGATTTTAATGATGAAATAAAAATATGATCAACTTCTTGTAAAATTCTAACTTTTTCTCTTGTAATATCTCCTAAAATACGGATTGCCAATCCAGGACCAGGAAAAGGATGTCTTCCTAAAAGCTCTTTATCAATCCCCATTGATCGACCTATTCTCCTGACTTCATCTTTAAATAATGTATTTAAAGGTTCCACTATCTTAAGTTTCATATAATCAGGCAAGCCACCAACATTATGATGAGATTTAATAGTTTGAGAAGGACCACCAGTAACAGAAACAGACTCAATAACATCAGGGTAGATAGTACCTTGAGCTAACCATTTTACATTCTCAATTTTGTGTGCTTCATCATCAAATACATCAATAAACATTCCTCCAATTGCTTTACGCTTTTTCTCAGGATCAGAAAGTCCTGCTAATGAATCATAAAAACGATCTTTTGCATTTACTCCTTTTACATTAAGTCCCATGCCTTTATATTGCTCCAACACACTTTCAAACTCATCTTTTCTTAATAGTCCATTATCAACAAAAATGCAATACAAATTCTCACCAATTGCTTTGTTTAATAAAACTGCTGCAACAGTAGAATCTACTCCACCAGAAAGCCCAAGAACTACTTTATCATTTCCTAATTTCTCTTTTAAACTATCAACTGTTTCTTCAACAAAAGTTGCAGGAGTCCAGTCTTGTGAGAAACCACAAATATCTACTAAGAAATTCTTAAGAATAGTAGCACCATCTTTAGAATGATAAACTTCAGGGTGAAACTGCAAGGCATAAGTTTGCTCTCCTTCAATTTCATATGCGGCAACTTTTACATCATTTGTAGATGCTACAACTTTATAATTATCAGGGATTGTTGCAATTGTATCTCCATGGCTCATCCAAACTTGAGAATCAGCAGGAACATCTTTCATTAAAACACTATTTGTATCTACAAAAGAAAGATTTGCACGACCATATTCACGAGTGTTTGAAGGTAAAACTTCACCACCAAACTCATGAGCTAAATGCTGAGCACCATAGCAAACTCCAAGAAGTGGCAACTTGCCTTTTATCTCACTTAAATCCGGAATTGGAGCATTTTCTTCACGAACAGAGTGTGGCGAGCCAGATAGTATAACAGCTTTCCAACTGCCATCTATCTCAGGCATATTGTTGTAAGGATGTATCTCAGAATAAATATTTAACTCTCTTACTCTCCTAGCAATAAGTTGTGTGTATTGCGATCCAAAATCTAAAATAAGTATTTTTTCGTGTTGCATTAAGCGGTTATTTTTTAGTGTGACAAAACTACAAAATTTGTATCCAGAGGGTCAAGATTATCTTTTAACATTTCAATAAAGTTTTCCCCATCTTTTAAATAGA
>CAYVKX010000055.1:0-13999 GCA_964452095.1 uncultured Weeksellaceae bacterium | reverse complement strand
GGACCGAGAGGTCCACCAAAGAGGACAACTCCAAACATGACGAGAGTTGTCCTCTTTTATGTTTAGTTAACTCACTGTCAATCTGCAAGATATAACGCAAAACTTCATTAACTCTTGTGGTTCGACATTTATTTTGCAGAGATAGGGGTTTTCCGATTGTTCCAATCGAAAGAATATTATTTCGAACATGGGTTATCATCCTTTCATAAATAAAAAAGAATTGCCCCTAAAAATAGGAGCAATTTCTTTTTGCGGAGAGAGAGGGATTCGAACCCCCGGTACATTGCTGTACGCTGGTTTTCAAGACCAGTGCATTCGACCACTCTGCCATCTCTCCAAAGGTGGCAGCAAAAATAAAAATATTTAGCATTCCGAAAATCCTTTTTCTATTTAATTTAGTCTGCAATAAAATTCAGCATATTTTGTTAGTTTAGCATTATGAAAATTAAAATAATTATTTTTATTACCATATCTAGTATTTGTACATTTAGTAACGCACAAAGCCTAAAAGGATTCCTCTATACTGCTAATTTTAATACGCCAAATAATAAGCCCTACATTGAAACTTATCTTTCATTTGATGCTAATAGTGTGCAATTAGTACAAGATAAGAACGCAAAATATTATGGGCAGTTGGATATTTATATGGAAATAACTAATAATGATAATTTGATCTATAATGACCATTATTTACTAAAAAGCCCTTATTTTGAGGATAGTACTCGTAATAACCTTTTGTTTATCGATCAGCATAGAATAAGTATAAAAAATGGAGAATACTTGCTAACTATAAGAGTAAAAGATTTGAATTATGATGATAAGGAACTTGTTCATTCTGAAAATATAACAATGGATTTTGAACAAGATAAATTGGCTATTTCTGATATTACACTAATTGAAAAATACGAGAAAACTAAGAAGGAAAATAAGTTAAGTAAAAGTGGATTTAACCTTACTCCTTACGCCTCTAATTTTTATCCGCCACATCAAAATACTTTATCTTTTTATTTTGAAATTTATAATACAGACAAATATTTCGAAAAAGACAAAAAGTATTTACTCAGCACCTACATTGAAAGTTTTGAAACTAATGTGCCTTTATTTGATTTTTCCATTTCAAAAAGAATGGAAACAAAAGATATTTACACCAAACTAATTACTTTTCCAATAGAGAAACTTACTACAGGAAACTATAATTTGGTATGCGAAATTAAAGATGTAAACAACCAATCCGTTTTGCTGAAAAAGTTGTTTTTTCAAAGAAGTGGAAAAAGGCATGATAAAAGCTTAAATGACATTAGTAGTATTGATATTCAAGGGACATTTGCAGAACAAATTACAAGCATTGATAGTATGCTTTTATTTATTGATTACCTCTATCCTATTTCAACTTCACAAGAAATGACTTTTGCTAATAACCAAAAGAAATACAATAATTTATTGCTGATGCAGAAGTATTTTTTGAACTTTTGGAAAGGCGTAAATCTGTATCATCCTGAAAAGGAATGGAGAAAATACAAAGCAGTTTTAAAAAGTGTAAATAAGGAATTTCAAAATGGGAGAATTCCTGGTTATAGGACTGATAGAGGAAGAGTATATTTGCAATATGGAGCACCAAACAGTCGGAACAAAGTAGATAATTCTTCCGCCAATGTTCCTTATGAAATTTGGCATTATTACAAACTAAAAAATCAATCGGACAGGAAATTTGTATTTGTGAATGAACATCTTGGAATTCAAGATTATCGACTTACATATTCGAATGTAGATGGAGAAGTGAGTAATGCAGCATGGAGGGATGAAATAGAGCAAAACCAAACTCCTACTTTTGGAGATGATTTCAATAATAACTACATTAATCCGAGATAGATGAATTATTTAGTTGTTTTTTTTACAAAAATCTTATCTTACTTACCACTGTTTTTACTCAGAATTGTAGCAGTAAAATTTTATTATTTAAATGCTTTGTTTTTCAGATACAGATATAATGTAGTGCTAGATAATTTAAATCTTGCTTTTCCTGAAAAATCAGATATTAATATTAAAGAAATAAGGAAATCATTTTACAAACACTTCTTTAATCTGTTTTTAGAAATCATTAAAATGATTACTGCTAATAAATCTTTTATTGATAAAAGAATTACAATCACAAATCAAGAATTAATTGATGATTTTGCTGAAAAAAAGCAAACAGTTTTGTTGGTTTTTGGACATTTTAATAATTGGGAATGGGTGGGGCAAAAACTCTCAATTTCTGCAAAACAAAAAGTGGTAGGGATTTACAAGCCACTGGCAAATAAAGCTTTTGATAATCTACTAAAAACTGCCAGAACAAAGTTTGGTGCTATTGCAGTAAGCATGGAAGAGAGTATGCGCTACATCCTTAACACAAAAGAGGAATGTCAGATAATTGGAGTAATTTCAGACCAAAATCCTGTGGTGAATTCTTCAACCAAATGGCTGTCATTTTTTGGCAAAGAAGTTCCTGTTTTTATGGGTACTGAAAAGATTGCTAAAAAGATGGGTTATCCCATAATATTTTGTGATATGCAAAAGATAAGTACTAGAAAATACACTATTACTTTTGAAGTTCTGGAAAAGAATCCAAAAGAAACGGAAGAATTAGAAATAACAAAACGCTATTTTGATCGTTTAGAACAGCAAATAAAAAACATACCATCAAATTATTTATGGTCGCATAAAAGATGGAAACACAAAAGATGAAAATAGCAGTTGTAGTTCTTAATTGGAATGGAAAATCATGGTTAGAGAAGTTCTTGCCAACTTTGGTGAAGTATAGCCAAGAAGCAACAGTCTTTGTAGCAGATAATGCTTCCAGTGATGATTCTGTGGAACTTATAAAAACCCAATTCCCTACTGTTGAAATTATAATTAACAAAACAAATGGCGGTTATGCAAAAGGTTATAATGATGCACTAAAACAAATAAATGCTGAATACTTTGTCCTGATTAATTCTGATATTGAAGTTACAGAAAATTGGCTCTCTCCTATTATTAATTTAATGGATGCAGACAAACAAATTGCTGCTTGTCAGCCAAAAATACTAGATTATAATAATAAGAACAAGTTCGAATATGCAGGAGCAAGTGGTGGTTTTATTGATAATTTGGGCTACCCTTTTTGCAGAGGGAGAATTTTTGATGATTTGGAAGAAGACAAAGGGCAATACAATGATACTATTGAAGTATTTTGGGCAACAGGAGCTTGCCATTTTGTAAGAGCAGAACATTTTAATGAAGTTGGAGGACTAGATGAAGATTTCTTTGCACATCAAGAAGAAATTGACCTTTGTTGGAGATTAAAGAATAAAGGCTACAAAATAATGGTAGAGCCAAAATCAGTTGTGTACCATGTAGGTGGAGGAACATTAAATGCGGGTTCTCCTTTTAAAACGCACCTTAATTTTAGGAATAACCTTTTTATGTTATTTAAAAACCTACCAACTTCTTCTCTATTTACAACAATTCCTATTCGATTAGTTTTAGATGGTGTAGCTGCTTTTACTTTCTTGAACAAACCAAAAGGCATGCAACATGTAAAGGCAATTGCAAAAGCTCATTTTGCATTCTATTTTTCAATTCCAAAACTATTAGCAAAGCGCCATAAGATTAATCCGAAAAACACTTTAACAGGAAAAGTAAATTATAGTATTCTTTTTAGGAATAAGATTAAAGGGATAAAGCGATTTTCTGAGTTGTAAAATACAACATTAGATTTTCTTCCCTCTCCAAACCAAACCCACAAGCAGTAAAAAGATTAATACTTGCTAAATTATCTTTACTAATACTACAATGTAGCTGAGTTAAATTAAGAGTTTTAAAAGCGTAAGTACATAACAATTGCAAAGCCTCTTTTGCAAGACCTTTTCTTCTGTGCTTTTTAGTAATTATCACTCCAACTCCTGCACTTTTAATTTTATAATCAAAAAGGTCAATAAAACCAATAGGAGTATTTTCTTTATCAATTACGAAACGGTATTGTTTTGCAACAGAAATATCTTCATCAGCATTATTTATATAGCGTACTAAATCCTCTTTAGAAAAGTATTTTCTCTCACTTCCATATTGCCAATTTTCTGAGTTGTTTTCAACAGCATAAAGAAAATCCAAATCACTTAATTGTAATGGTCGTAATGCTATGTTTTTGCCTTTTAACATTCAAATTCTCCAGCAAAAACCATACTTGCTTCTCCGCTTAACCAAATGTTTCTATACCCTCCATTAAACTCTTCAAAACTAACGGTTAATTCTCCACCCTTGGTTTTAACATTAACTAAATTCTCACCAATACAATTGGCGTAATGCATTGCCAAAGCAGTTGCTACTACACCCGTTCCACAACTCAATGTTTCAGCCTCTACCCCTCTCTCATAAGCCCTAACTTGTAAGTCGGCACTATCTTGCACAAAATTCACATTTATCCCTTCCTTTTTAAAAGGTGCAGAATTTCTAATTCTTCTACCTTCTTTATTTACATCTATATATTTTAAATCATCAACCATCTCAATATAATGAGGAGAACCAGTATCCAAAACCAGACCATCACCTTCCCCAACAATATCAGAGACATCTTGCATTTGAAGTGCTATTGTATCGCCTAAAAATTGTCCTTTATGCGCCCCATCAATAGCCATAAATGTAGTTTCATTTTCTATAATCTCTAGCATCTGAGCAAAAGCAATAATGCACCTTCCTCCATTTCCACACATAGAGGATTGATGTCCATCAGAATTGAAATAAATCATCTCAAAATCAAGCTTTTCATGGTTTCTGAGCAAAATTAAACCATCAGCCCCTATTCCCATTCTTCTTTCGCAAAGTGCGGCAATCAGCTGATTGCCATTAATATCAAAAGTATTCTCTCTATCATCAATCATGATGAAATCATTACCAGTTCCCTGGTATTTGTAAAATTCTATAATCATGGGGTAAAAGTAACTAAAAGTAAACAGTAGCCAGTAGTCAGTAGACAGAATTTATAAAAAATCTCTACTGAATCCTGATTTCTGACTTCTGATTTCTTCTATCAAAAAGCTCAAAGAAATACTATTAAAAAACAACTCTCTATTACAGCAGAATATCTACTTTTGCAACAATTTTAAAAACTCAAAAAAACAACACAATGGCCACATCTTATGAAAACCAATTGAATGATTGGGTAAACAAAGAAAAATCAGGAGTAAATTTATTAAACTCAGTAGGCACATTAATGTATGGTAAAGGAATTGAATTAATCCTTTTCAGAAACCAACTTTTAGAGATTGGTGTATCTGAATTAATGAACTACATTTCTTACGCCAACAAAGTAGTAGGCAGAGAAAATAATATTGAAGTTGCTGCACTTTTAGCATCTGAAATGTTAAATATGGATTTAGCTCCATCAAAAATTGATATCGGATTATTAACGGCAGAGTACATTGAAAGTAATGCATCAGATGCAAATGCTTTTTTATCAGATAAATTAAGCCATGTAATTGGGAAGTCAGCTTCAGCAAACAAAGCAAAAGATGTAATCCTTTATGGTTTTGGAAGAATTGGAAGATTAGCTGCTCGTGAGTTAATTAAACAAGCAGGAAAAGGACAACAATTAAGATTAAAAGCAATTGTTGTAAGAAGATTAACTGATGCTCAAATTGTAAAAAGAGCTGACCTTTTAAGAACAGACTCTGTTCATGGTGCTTTTAAAGGTGTGGTTGATGTTGATTTGCCTAATCAAGCGATAATTGTAAACGGACAAGTTATTAAGTTCATAGATGGAGGAAACCCTGAAGATATTGACTATACGCAACACGGAATAAATGATGCTTTATTAATTGACAATACGGGTGCTTTTACTGATAAAGAAGCTCTTTCTCGCCATTTAGCAGCCAAAGGAGTTAGTAAAGTTTTATTAACTGCTCCAGGAAAAGGAATTCCTAATATCGTTTATGGAATTAATTCCAAAGAATTAGATATTGACAATACTGATATTTTCTCAGCTGCATCTTGTACAACTAACTGCATTGCTCCTATTTTACACATAGTAGAAAACAAATACAATGTAATAAAAGGTCATTTGGAAACTGTTCATTCTTACACAAACGACCAAAACCTATTAGATAATATGCACAAGAAACCAAGAAGAGGGCGTTCTGCTGCAATCAACATGGTAATTACATCAACAGGAGCAGGAAAAGCTGTAACAAAAGTAATTCCGTCATTGGAAGGAAAATTATCTGCAAATGCGGTAAGAGTTCCTACTCCTAATGTTTCCTTAGCGATTTTAAAACTTACTTTAGAAAACACTACTTCAGTTGAAGATATGAATGCAACTATGAGAGATGCTGCACTTCATGGAAGTTTAGTAAATCAAATTAACTACCAAGTAGATCCGGATTTAGTTTCTACTGATATTATTGGAAATACTTGTTGCTCTGTGTATGATAGTAACGCTACTATTTGTACAGATGAAGGAAAAGATGTAGTAATGTACATTTGGTATGATAATGAGTTTGGATACACTAAACAAGTTATCCGTCTAGCAAAGCAAATTGCTAAAGTTAGAAGATTAACTTATTATTAAATAGATTTTAGAAGTGAGATAATAGAACAAAAAAATGTTAATCTAATTAGAATTTAGAAAAAGAAATTAATTAGTGGCTAGTCACTAAAAACTAATAACTTATCCAGTGCTCGACAACTTAAAAATAAATCATAGAGCATTTATCTCTTACAAATTCTTTAATTCACTTTTTACAGGAATTTCGGTGGGCAGTATTTTTATTATTTACTCTCCCTTAGAGCCATCAGTTTATTCTTTAGGCGGAATAGTTTTAGCTGCATTTATGCTAGTAATTGCTACACTTTATGAGAAAATTCTGAATAATCATTATTTTTATAGAATATCCCTACTTGTAGAAATTGTTCTTTTAGCTTTAGTTGTTTACTTTTTAATTTTTTCTTATTCCTACCAAACTGCATTATTTGTTTATTTAGGTTATCAGCTCACTTTTGTATTTGGTTCTTATTTAGTAAGAGCAGAAACTTTAGCATTAAAAAGCGAGAAAATTCTAACTTTTGTTGATGTTGCAAAACAATCTGGTTATTTAATTGGAATGGCTGTATCCTTTGGTTTTTACAAATTATTAGAATTCGGATTTGATATTACCGACAATCAATTGCAAGTTTATAATATTCACTATCTACTTTTAGCAGTAGAAATTGTTATTATTTTTCTTTTAGTAAAGAGTTTTAGCAAAATTAAATAAAGTTAGTTAGTATTTACTAACATTTTATATTTTTGCATCCATGACTTTTACAAAAAGGCAAATAGAAATAATTGATGCATCAAAAGATTTGATTGGTGAAAAAGGCGTTCAAAACCTTACCATTAAAAATCTGGCAAAAAAAATGTCATTCTCAGAACCAGCACTTTATCGCCATTTTAAAGACAAAACTGATATACTAAAAGGACTACTCCTATTCCATAGAGAAGCAATACAGAGTGGTATTTTTAAAATTTTAGATTCTGATAAAAATGCTTTAGAAAAATTTGAAGCAGTATTTAAATTCAAATTTACTCATATAGAAAAAAATCCAGCACTTGTAATGGTAATTTTCTCTGAAACTTCTTTTCAGTATTGTTCAGTTTTATCTAAAGTAGTAAGTAAAATATTAGAGCAAAGAAAAAAGAAAATCATTGCATTAATTGAAAGCGGTCAAGATGAAGGAAGCATCAGAACGGATATTGATTCAAATCAACTTTCTACTATTGTTTTAGGAGGAATAAGAACTACTATTCTATCATGGAAACTATCAGGATTTGAATCTGACTTAAAAGCTGATGGAGAAAAATTATGGAGAACACTAGAGATATTATTTAAAAAATAAAATTATGAATTTAAAAGAGATTAAAATTTACAACTTCTTAATTGCAGGTTTAAAAGCAGGGATAATTAGTTTAATACTGAATAACATTTATTACTTTGTTTTCAATTCAAGTTCAGCAATTGACTATTCTGAAATCATTACTTATGGTTCAACATCAGGAGCTTCAATAATAATAACAATTATTGGTGCTATTTTCTACTTTCTAATAAGTAGATTTACAGATAAATCAACTTTAATATTTCAAATTGTTGGAGGATTATTTGCTATAGTAAGTTGTGCTGGTGCCTTTGGAGAAACTTTACAAGATGGTTCTCCTATGCCAGTTGACTTTGCATATTTGAGCGTGCCCATGCATATCATAACAGGATTCATAGCAATAACTTTAATACCCAAATTTATATCAAAATAATGAAAAAGATTACAACAATACTATTTAGTATTTTACTATTCACCTCTTGCTCAGAAGATAAAATAGTAATAGAAAACCTAACACTAAATAATGGTGAAAAATGGGAAGCAAACATTGAAACTACTGAAGGAATAGACAAAATGGAAAAATTAATTTATGAATTTCATGAGTTTTATTCAATAGATTATGCAAACCTTGAAGAAATTCATAATCTGAATTCTGGGTTAAAAAAAGAATTTAATAAAATCATAAAGAGTTGCAATATGGAAGGTGAAGCTCACGAGCAATTACATCATTATATTAAGCCAATTTTATTAAACTATTTTAAAAAAATTGACACAGATGATATTGATTTAGCCCGAAAAGGACTTAAAGATCTTAATAAACACCTAAACGAATACAAAAACTATTTTAACTAAAATCATGAACATTAGAAAAACATTAATCATTATAGTAAGTGTTATTATCTTACTATTATTTGGGCTAGTTTCCTCTATCAGCTATAATGCAGGGATGACTTATGGAGCTGACAATGCAGAAACTATTAGAGCATCAAAAGCAAAAGCAGAAGAAACTCATGAACAACTTGTAAAATCTGTTCTTGTTACAAAAATTACAAATTCTCAAATTAAGAATAAAATCAATAGTTCTGGGAGAGTTGTTTCTTTAAACAATATTACAATTTCATCTGAAGTACAAGGGAGGTTAGTTGGTGCAGATTCTTTTAAGAAAGGAACAGAAATTAATAAAGGAGAAGTGATTTTTCTAGTAAAAAACACTGACTTAAAACACTTAATTGATGCAAAGAAAAGTAGGTTTATGAGCTTAGTCTCATCAAATTTAGCTGATATTAAACTTGATTTTATCTCAGAATATTCAAAATGGGAAAAATTCTTTAATGCAATAAACATTAATAATAATTTGCCTGATTTCCCAGAGATGAGTGATACAAAAGAAAAGAACTTCATTGTTTCTCGCTCAATTTTAGCAGAGTATTTATCTATAAAATCAGATGAGGAAAAGTTAAGCAAATACACTGTTATTGCTCCATTTGATGGAATAATCACAAAATCCTATTCTGATGTTGGAGGAAATGTAAACCCTGGAAGCCCAGTTGTTGATTTTATCAGAAAAGGAGAAATGGAAATTGAACTCACTGTTAATACATCTGAGATTCAATTTATCAATATTGGAGATGAAGTAAGATTTACTGATAATGGAAAAAGTTATAGTGGAAATATTATCAGAAAAGGAAACTTTGTAAACGATAAAACTCAAAATATTTCAGTATTTACCTCAATAAATGCTAATGCAGAAACGCTTTATAATGGAATGTATTTGAGTGCTACAATCATTACTAAAGGAACAGAAAATGTTTGCAAATTACCAAGAAGAGCAGTTTTTGATGAAAATAAAGTATACACTGTTAATCAAGAAAACAAACTACAAATAAGTAACATCAACATTATTTCTTATCAAGGAGATGATGTAATAGTTGATAATCTTTCTGACCATACTTTAATTGTAAATGAACCATTACTAAATGCAAGTGAAGGAACAATTGTAAAACCAATAAGCAAGTAAAATGAAAAAATTAATTGCCTATTTTATAAAGTATCCTATATATGCTAATGCAATAATTATTATTACTGCAATTGCTGGTTTCCTTAGTTTAGCAATGATGCCTCAGTCATTTTTTCCTGAGTTACCACCAAACAAAGTTTATGTAAATGTTTCGTATCCTGGAGCATCCCCAGAAGAAATTGAGGAAGGAATTACTACCCGAATAGAAGAATCCTTAAATGGAATTGAAGGAATTGAAGAAGTTACATCTACTTCATCTGAAAATTTTTCATCAGTAACTATTGAAGTATATGAGGGCTTTGATATTGATGATGTGCTTACTGATGTGAAGAACTCAGTTGATGCAATTTACTCCTTCCCTTCTGGAGCTGAAAAACCTACTGTACAGAAGCAAAAAAGTAGAGGTATGGGAGGCATGGGAAATATGGTTGGTTATTATGCTTTAAACGGACCAGATGACCTTTGGCAACTAAAAGAAAAAGCTGATAAAATTGAGCAAGATTTATTAAATGATGATGAGATAAGTCAAATACAAGTTTTAGGTTATGCTCCAATAATTATTTCTGTAGAAATTGATGAAACAGCTCTTTTAAGGCACAACATTAATTTTGATGCTATTAGTACTGCAATCAAGTTAAGTAATATAGATATTTCTGGAGGAAGTATTAAGACTCAAAAAGATGAGATAATCATTCGTTCCAACAACAGAAACACTACAACAGCTGGGGTAGAAAATATAGTTATTTTTTCTGATAGAAATGGAGATATTGTAAGATTAAAAGACATAGCAAAAGTTGCTTTAGAGTTTTCTGACATCCCAATGAAATCATTTGTAAATGGAGAGCGATCAATTAGTTTTTTAATTAAAAAAACTCCTGAGGAAGACATTAAGAAAATTGCTAATTCAATTGAAAAATATATTGCTAAATTTAATGCTGAAAATCCAGAATTTGAAATCATTACTTTATTTCAATTTGCTGATATGCTTGACCAAAGGATAGAAACATTAAGCAACAATTTATTAGTTGGGTTATTTCTTGTAGTTATTGTACTAGGTTTATTTCTAAGTTTCAGATTGTCTTCATGGGTTGCATTTGGTATACCTTTCTCATTTATTGGAATGATTTCATTCGGTTTACTTTACGGAATGACAATAAATATGATATCATTATTTGGAATGATATTAGTTGTCGGAATACTAGTAGATGATGGAATTGTAATAGCAGAAAATATCTACAATCATTTTGAAAAAGGTAAATCACCTATGAAAGCTGCTCTAGATGGAACTATGGAGGTTGTAACTCCTGTATTAACATCTGTTCTTACTACTGTATTTGCATTCTCAACCCTACTGTTTGTTGGCGGACAAATGGAAATGATGCAGGAAATGGCATTTAGCGTTATTGCTGCACTCTTATTCTCATTAGTTGAGGCTTTCTTAGTACTACCTTCACATCTAGCTTCCAAAGCAGTATTAACTGAGAATACTGATTCAAAGGTTGGTAAATTAAAAAAAGTTGTTGATAAAAAAGTAAAGCAACTTAGAAATTGGTACACTAAGGTAAACACTTCTTTTGTAAAGAATTACCGCAAACATGTATGGACTCCTGTCGCAATTATTGTTATAGTTATAGTAATGCTAGCAACTGGAGTTATCAGATGGACTTTTTTCCCATCAGTACCCTTTAATGAGGTAAAAATAGAGTTTGCTTACAAACCAGGAGAAAGAGAATTCAGGACTGAAAATTTCCTTTGGTATATTGATGATATTATTCAAGATTATCATCAAGAATTAATTGAAGAATTTAATGACACATTATTTACTGATGTTTCTTTAACTGTAGGTTTTACTGAAAATTTAGGTGTGTCTGGTTCACATGTAGGAAGTTTAAGACTAGCAATTAAGGAAAATGAACTTATATCAACTATTGATATATCTAATGAGTTGCAAAGAAGAATACACCCTGACTCTTTAGCAGTAATGGAGAAGATTTCTGTAGGTGGTTTTCAGCAGTTTGGAAAAGCCGTTTCTATCTCATTGCAATCAGAAGATGATGAAGAACTGAAAAGTGCAGTAAATTGGCTTAAAGAGAGAATTAGCTCAATAAACATGGTAAAAGAAGTGATGGATAATGGTGGAGTTGGAAACCGTGAAATTCACATCAACCTCAAAGAAAAAGCTTATGCTCTTGGGTTAAATGAAGCCACAGTAATGAAGCAAATCCGTCAAGGTTTTTTTGGTGAGGAAGTTCAAAGGCTTATTATTGGTAGAGATGAAGTTAAAATCTGGTTAAGATACCCTGAAAGCGACAGAAATAGCATAGAAGATTTGAATAAAGTAAAAATCAAAACTATGAATGGTGAAATGTTCCCTCTTGAGGCTATTGCTGATTATCAGTACAAGAGAGGAAGAGTGAAAATCAACCACATCAATGGAACAAAAGAAATTAGAGTTGATGCTAACCTTTATAATGCTGAATTCTCAGGAGATGTTAATGCTGAAATTGAAAGAGAATACTTAGGGATTATGAGAAATGAATTTCCTAAAGTAAGCTACAAGATAATGGGGCAAGCTGAAGAAGCTGCTGATAGCGGAAAAAGATTAGGGATTGCATTCCTTATCAGTATCATATTAATTGTACTTACAATTGCTTTAAACTTTAAATCATTCTATCAAGCAAGGTTAATTTTGATGGTAGTGCCAATTGGTGTTTTCTCAGCAATTTTAGGGCACGGAATTATTGGAAAACCATTCTCTATTATGAGTGTATGGGGTGTAATTGCACTGATTGGAATTTTAGTAAATGATGCAGTAGTAATGCTGGATAAATACAACAGAAACATTGCAGAAGGAATGAATATGAATGATGCCGTAATTGGAGCTGGAACATCAAGATTTCGTGCAATTATACTTACTACAATCACAACTTTTGTAGGGCTATTTCCTCTAATTTTAGAAAAAAGTTTTCAAGCACAATTCTTAGTTCCTATGGCTATTTCTGTTGCATTTGGAGTGCTTTTTGGAACTATTATCCTCCTTCTCTATTTCCCTTCATTAATACTTTATTTTAATGATATAAGAAGGGCAAGATGGTGGCTATGGATGGGAGGAGACACTCCTCCAACTAAAATGGATGTAGAACCCTACACCAAATTACAAAAAAGACTAAACGAAAGAGAATACTAATGAAAAAGTACATCATATTATTATTGTTCCCAAACTTACTTTTTGCTCAAACTGAACTGAGTTTAATGGATGCAATTAAAATTGGGATGCAAGAAAATTACGACATCCAATTGAGTAGTAAAAATCAAAAAATAAGTGAAATAAATAATAACTGGGCTAATGCGGGTGCTTTACCTACAATTAATTTATCTGCAAAAAAGGAAGAAGGGTTATCTGATCAAACGAATAATCCAACATCATTTATGCCTTATGAATTACGCTCAACCTCAGTAAATGGTAATGCCAATGTAAGCTGGACGCTCTTTAACGGATTTGCTATTAGAGCAAACAAAGCTAAGCTCAAAAACTTGGAAGAAATCAGTAGTAATAATGCAACTCTAACTATTGAAAATACTATACAAGGAATTATCTTACAGTACTATAACTGTGTGTTACAAAAAGAAAGATTAGAACTATTACAAAAAGTAGTACGATTGGCAAATAACCGTTTAGAATATCAGCAAACAAAATATGATATAGGTGTAAGTAGTAAAATTGATTTATTGCAAATTGAAAATGCTATGCTTACAGATAGTTCTAACTTGATTCTACAAGAATTAAACTATCAAAATGCAATAAAAAATCTAAACCTTACTCTTGGTAAAGAAATTGAAGACGAATGGATTTTTACTGATAAGATTGACACAGAAATACAACTTTTCTCTTATAAGGACTTAAAAGCAAGTACACTTGCTGATAACACGAACATCAAAAACCAGTATTACAACATACAACTAGCAAAGCAAGATATTCGCCTTTCAAAAGCAGCATTTTACCCTATGATATCAGTAAACTCAGGAGCTGCATATAATGAGAGTACTTATGATATTGGAGAACTTAGCAACAGTATGGATAACACTGGGGAAAGTTTAAATTATTTTGCAAATTTC
>CAYVKX010000054.1:0-14139 GCA_964452095.1 uncultured Weeksellaceae bacterium | reverse complement strand
GTTTTGCCTGAAGTTGTAAAATCAAACATTCTTGCAAATTTCTAGCGCCAACTCCTACTGGCTCAAGCGATTGAATTTTTTGTAGAACTTGCTCTAATTCGTGCTCGCTTACTTCCAAATCTTGATTAAGAAGCAAATCACTTTCTATGGTGTACAAATCTCTTGTTAAAAAACCATTATCATCTAGGCAACCAACTAAGTAATCTGCCAAATTACGCTCTCTTTCTGCTAAGCTTAAAAGCAAAATCTGTTTTAATAAACTATCATAAAGTGTTTGCTGTTTTTCTGGAGTTAGTGGTGGGGTAAAGTCCGGATTGCGCCTTTTTTGGTAGTTATATTCTTGCTGAAAATCCTCATCTTCCTCTTGCATAATTTCCTCTTCCAAAGCAGGATTTTTTTCTAATTCCTGTTCAATTCTTTGCTCTAATGATGTTAATGGAATTTGCAAAAGCCCCAAAAACTGTATTTGTTGGGGAGATAGTTTTAATTTTTGATTTTGTTGTAATCTTTGCTTCATTGCTTAAAATTCCGCATTCTGTGGCGTTCTTGGAAAAGGAATTACATCTCTAATGTTTTTCATTCCCGTTACAAACATTACTAAGCGTTCAAAGCCCAATCCGAAACCAGAATGCACACAAGTTCCAAATTTTCGCGTTTCCAAATACCACCATAATTCTTGCTTATCTACATCCATTTCTTCCATTCTCTTTTCTAATTTTTCCAAATTTTCTTCTCTTTGCGATCCTCCAACAATTTCACCAATTAGTGGAAACAAAATGTCCATTGCTCTTACGGTTTCCCCATCCTTGTTTTGCTTCATATAAAATGCCTTAATTCCTTTTGGATAATCGGTAATAATTACTGGTTTTTTGAATTTCTTTTCTACTAAATATCTTTCATGTTCTGATTGTAAATCTGAACCAAATCCTTCAATTATATATTGGAACTTTTTCTTTTTATTGGGCTTAGAATTTCGTAAAATATCAATGGCTTCACGATAAGTTAATCGCTCAAAATCATTTTCTATTACAAACTGAAGCCGCTCTAAAAGCCCCATCTCAAAGCGTTCTTCCTTTTTCAAATTCTTTTCTTCTGATTCTAATCTGCTATCCAAAAATTGCAAATCATCCGCATTATTTTCAATACAATACTTGATGCAGTATTTCAAAAACTCTTCTGCCAAATCCATATTTTTTTCCAAATCTGCAAAAGCAACTTCTGGCTCAATCATCCAAAATTCTGAAAGATGACGAGAAGTGTTGGAGTTTTCTGCCCTAAAAGTTGGACCAAAAGTATAAACCTGTCCAAGTGCCAAAGCTCCTAATTCAGCCTCTAACTGCCCAGAAACTGTAAGGTTAGTTTTACTACCAAAAAAATCAGCAGAAAAATCAATTTTTCCATCTTCTGTTTTGGGTAAATTTTCTAAATCCAGATTAGTAACTTGAAACATTTCGCCAGCACCTTCTGCATCTGCTCCCGTAATAATTGGGGAATGAATATTCACAAAACCTTTATCATTAAAAAATTTATGCACAGCAAAAGTAAGTGCGTGTCGTAACCTAAAAACTGCCGAGAAAGTATTGGTTCTAAAACGCAAATGTGCCTTTTCTCTTAAAAATTCTAAGGAATGTTTTTTTGGTTGTAAAGGATAGTCATCAGCATCAGCTCCTCCTAATATCTCTACTTTGGAAGCTAAAATTTCCACTGCTTGTCCGCTTCCTTTGGATTCTACCAATGTCCCCTCCACAGCAACACAAGAGCCAGTAGTTATTTGCTTTATCAGCTGCTCATCAAAATTATCTCCCTCAGCAACAATTTGAATATTATTGATAGTAGAACCATCATTAAGTGCAATAAAACTAACATGTTTGCTTCCTCTTCTTGTTCTTACCCAGCCCTTAATTTTTATTTGCTGACTATCCCCTTTTAATTGTAAAATTTCTTTAATTCTCATACTCCAAATAATTGATTTTCGTTTTCACAAAAGTAATAAAAGGATTATTCTAAAAACGGCTATTAAAAAGAATAATTTAATCCCTCTTTCATATCGCAATAGAATTTATCAAGATTTCCTATCTTTGCACGAAAGCAACTTTCTTTTTTAAAGATGAGCAAGTACAAACAAGGAGAAATATTAAAAACTATCAATTCCCCAGCAGATTTGAGGAAATTGAAGAAAAATCAATTGCCAGAATTAAGTAAACAATTAAGGCAATATATCCTTGATATTGTATCGGAAAATGGGGGGCATTTAGGGGCAAGTTTAGGAGTTGTAGAACTTACTGTTGCTATTCATTATGCTTTTAACACCCCTGAAGATCAGTTAGTTTGGGATGTGGGACATCAAGCTTACGGACATAAAATACTCACTGGAAGAAAAGATAATTTTCATACCAATAGAATTTACAAAGGAATTAGTGGTTTCCCAAAAAGAAGCGAAAGTGAATTTGATACTTTCGGCACAGGACATTCCTCTACTTCTATTTCGGCAGCATTGGGAATGGCGGTTGCTTCCAAACAAAAAGGAGAAAATAAAAAACAACATATTGCTGTAATTGGAGATGGCTCAATGACGGCAGGAATGGCTTTTGAAGCACTAAATCATGCGGGGGCGGAAAACTCTAATTTGCTGGTTATTTTAAATGATAACTGCATGTCGATTGACCCAGCTGTTGGTGCATTAAAAGAATATTTAACCGACATTTCTACTTCTCCAACCTACAATAAAGCAAGAAATAAAATTTGGAGAATATTAGGTAAAATAAGTCAGTTTGGACCAAATGCACAAAAAGTTGCACAAAAAGTAGAGGGAGCTGTAAAATCTACTTTACTAGGAGAGAGTAATTATTTTGAATCTTTGAATTTCCGTTATTTTGGACCAATTGATGGACATGATGTAAAACATTTATCCTCTGTACTAAAAGATTTGAAAGATATTCCAGGGCCAAAAATCCTGCATTGCCTTACCAAAAAAGGAAAGGGCTATAATCCGGCAGAAGAGGGCTGTGCAACTCAGTGGCACGCTCCAGGACTTTTTGAAGTTGAGACAGGAAAAATCGTCAAAAAGAAAGGAAAGAAAACGCCAATAAAATACCAAGAGGTTTTTGGAAAAACTATTATTGAACTCGCCAAAACAAATGATAAAATTGTTGGGGTTACCCCTGCAATGCTATCAGGAAGTTCATTAAGTATGATGATGAAGCAGATGCCAGAAAGAACTTTTGATGTGGGAATTGCGGAACAACATGCTGTCACATTTTCTGCAGGAATGGGCACTCAGGGCTTACTTCCTTTTTGCAATATTTATTCCTCCTTTATGCAAAGGGCATACGACCAAGTAATTCATGATGTGGCTTTGCAAAATTTGAATGTAGTTTTCTGCTTAGATAGAGGTGGATTGGTAGGAGCAGATGGTGCCACTCATCATGGGGCTTATGATATTGCCTACCTTAGATGCATACCGAATATGGTAGTGGCTGCCCCAATGAATGAAGAAGAATTACGCAATATGATGTTTACTGCTCAACTCCCTAACAAAGGACCTTTTTCTATTCGCTACCCAAGAGGAAATGGGGTGATAAGTAATTGGAAAACTCCATTTAAAGAATTAGAAATTGGAAAAGGACAAACAATACAAGAGGGAGAAGAGGTAGCAATTGTTTCTCTTGGTACTACAGGAAATTTTGTGATTGAAGTCCAAGAAGATTTCAAAAAAATGGGGTTAAGTATTGCTCATTACGATATGCGTTTTGCAAAACCTTTGGATGAAGATTTACTACATATTATTTTCCAAAAATTTGATAAAATTATTTCTGTGGAAGATGGCTGTTTGCAAGGTGGATTTGGCTCAGCCATTTTGGAATTTATGGGAGATAACAACTGCAAAGCAGAAGTAATTCGTTTAGGAATTCCGGATGAATTTATTAACCATGGCACACAAGAAGAATTACGAAAAGAATGTGGTTATGATAAAGAAGCCATTGTAGCGGCTGTGGAAAAACTAACCATTAGTAAAAAAGTGCCGCAAGTTATTTAACCTAAACCACACGATACAATCGCGCGGGAGCGGGGGTTGTATTGTAAACGGACCAGGAGAAATGGCAGATGCTGATTATGGTTATGTAGGTACTGGAAAAGGTAAAATTACACTTTATAAAGAACAAACAGTTGTAGAAAAAAACATAGCTGAAGAAAAGGCAGTAACTGCTTTAATTGATCTCATTAAAAAACATGGGGATTGGGTAAATAAAAAATAACTATATTTGAAATATGAAAAATAAAACACATTTTCTTTTAAGTCTAGGTTCTTTGTTACTAATGTTATTCTATATATTCTCAGTCGGTTTTGAAAATTTTGAGAAAGTTCTATTGGTTTTTATGGTTTACCCATTAATAGTTCTAGTAAAATATATATTTGATAAAAAATAACTAATCCACCTTTATCTTCCCAGCAACCTCTTTTGCTTTTTCTACTAAGGTATCTGTATTTTCCGTTCCGTAAGCAAGTGCCACTGCCATTCTTCTGTACGGGCGTGTTGTTGGTTTTCCAAATATTTTAAAGTCCGTATTTTTAAAAGCAGCAGCTTCATTTAATCCTATAAAAGTTGGGAAAGCATTATTTTCTTTATCTGCCAATACTACTGCTGAAGCACCATTTCTTATCAATGGAATAGCTAAAACAGGAATTCCTAAAATGGCACGAGCATGCAATTCAAATTCTGTAAAATCTTGTGTTCCTGCTAAAGTTACCATTCCAGTATCGTGTGGTCTTGGGGAAAGTTCAGAAAAATAAACCCCTTCTTTTCCAATAAAGAATTCTACTCCCCAAATTCCGCTACCACCCAATGCTTTGGTTACTTTATTGGCTATTTCTTCTGCCTCTTTTAAATGCACAGCATCCATAGCCATTGGCTGCCAACTTTCTTGGTAATCCCCTCTTTCTTGCCTGTGCCCTATTGGCGGACAATAAAGCGTATTTCCATTGTTTTGGGTAAGTGTTAAAAGCGTGATTTCATAATCAAAATCAATAAAGGCTTCTACAATTACTTCCATCAAATCCCCTCTTGAACCTTCTAAGGCATAGTTCCAAGCTTTCTCAATATCTTCTTCAGTTTTAATTACCGATTGCCCTTTCCCTGAACTTGACATTAAAGGTTTTACCACACAAGGCATTCCTGTAAAAGCAACTCCTGCTTTAAGTTCTTCAAATGAAGTTGCGTATTTGTATTTTGCAGTTTTCACTCCTAAATCAATAGCTGCCAAATCACGGATTGCTTTACGGTTCATGGTAAAGTTTGCCGCCTTTGCAGATGGGATTACTGTATATCCTTGCTTTTCATAATCATAAAATCGTTCGGTACGGATACTTTCTACTTCTGGCACTATAAAATCAGGTTTATGTTTAGCAACTATTTTATCCAATGCTGCACCATCTAGCATATTTATGACTTCAAACTCATGCGCTACTTGCATAGCAGGTGCATTCTCGTAATTATCAACTGCAATAACATATTGCCCTAGCCTTTGTAGAGCAATTGCTACTTCTTTTCCTAACTCCCCTGAACCTAATAAAAGTATCTTATTTCTCATTTTAAAAATCCCTTAAAAACATTTTAGCAATATATTTTCCTAAAATATCAAACTCAATATTTACCATTGTCCCTACTTTAAAATTGTGGAAATTGGTATGCTCAAAAGTATAAGGAATAATGGCTACCGAAAAAGAGCTATCTTTGGAATTAACTACTGTTAAGCTTACTCCATTCACACAAACTGAACCTTTCTCCACAGTCATATTATCAGAAAGTTTATGAGAAAAACTAAAAACGAAAGAACCATTTTCTTCCTTAATTTGGGTGCATTTTGCTATTTGGTCCACATGCCCTTGCACCATATGCCCATCCAATCTTCCATCCATTTTCAGGCATCTTTCCAAATTTACTTTACTGCCAACTTCCAATAATCCTAAATTAGATTTATCCAAAGTTTCATTAATAGCTGTAACTGTATATACATCATCTTTAATATCCACCACTGTAAGACATACGCCATTATGCGCTACACTTTGGTCAATTTTTAACTCATTAGTTATTGCTGATTTTAAAGAAAAATGCACATTGCTTCCTTCTTTTTTTATTGCTACAACCTCAGCCATTTGTTCTATTATTCCTGTAAACATATTTTTTATTTGAGTGACTAGTTTTTAGTTACTAGGCACTAGTTTATTGTAGTTTTTTCTATTAACTTTTAACTACTATTCTGCTTTTCCTCCTTCTCCTCTTATCAAACTCACTGTTCCTCTTAATTGAAAAGAAGAAATCCCATTTAATTTTAGTTCATTTATTATGCAAACATAAAAATAAACTCCATCACTGCATTCTCCTTTTTTACCTCTTTTTTTGCCGTTCCAATTGATTTCTGCATCTGTGGTTTCGAAAACCATTTGTCCCCAACGATTAAAAATTTTCATATCTACACTTTCAATATGTTTGTTTTTTATAGGAACAAATAAATCATTCACATTATCATTATTGGGCGAAAACACATTTGGCAACTCATATTCTGGGCAATTTTCTACACAAATTTGATTACTAATAACACTCTCATTTCCAAAAGAATCAGTTGCCGTAATTACATAACATCCGGCAATTGAATTCAAATTCTCATAAAAATAATAAGTGCTATCCATGTTGGCAATAAACTTCTTATCGCCCCCTTTCAAAAGATAAATAGTGTAATTTTCCGTATCCTCCTTGCAAATGCTATCACTCTCTAAATAAAAATGTATTGCTGAGTTTTTACAATCTTCTACAAAGGTAATTTCTGGCGGACAAGGAGGAGTGCTATCAGCAGGCATTTTGCATAAATTATTGCTTATATTTATAAGCGGACTAATGGTTTTTGTGCCAGAATATCTGCCGATTGCTTCCACAAAATAGCAATAAGTATTCCCATTTTTTAGTCCCTCATCTAAATAAAAATTATCACTACTTGTAGCAATAGAATCAAAAGTTATTTGGCTTTGATTTTTTCTAAAAATGACAAAAGCAGTATCTTGCCAAGGGGTAGCACTTTCAATAGTTAGCTTAATAGCATTATCCTGTGGGCTTAAAGTTAGCCACTGAGAACTTGCCGAACTCTCCCCCACTAAACCCCCATCCAAAAGCTGGATTTTATAGAAATATTGTTTGTCATTTGCCGTAATTCCACTATCAAAATAAGTAGTATCATTTATTCCTGTTGAGGTGTAAATGAGATTGAAATTTTGCCCACCCACAGAGCGAGAAAGTTCGTAATAAGCATTAGTTGAAAAAGTAATATCTTTTGGTTTGCTCCAAGCGACATAAATTGCATTTATAGAGTCAGGATGATTTACACTCACATTTGTAATAAGAGGGCTTTTATTTTGTAGTTCTGCACAAACTTCTTCTGATACTATGCTTTCTGCACCATCAGCAAAAGTAGCCACTATTCTATAACAATAATTAACTCCTTCATTAAGCCCTATTCCATTATTGTCATCTACAAAAGTGATGGAATTTAGCCCATTTGTTTCTGCAATTTTTACAAATCCACTTCCGCCAGGAATTCCTGTGGTGCAACTATCCAAAGTAAAATTACTTACTCCATCTTTTCTAAAAATTTGGTAGCCAATTGCATTATTACAAATACTAATATCCCAAGAAAGAGCAATGGCTTTTTGCAGTTGCATCACGCTATCAATTTTTACATTTTCTATTTTTGGAGCAATTATTTTTATTTCCACCGATTGCATAGTTGAAAGTGCCACAACCGAATGCGATTGCTCTTTTACTTTTAGCACCAATTGATATGGCGTTTTTCTAACATCTGCACAAAAAGTTGGGATAGAAAGTTCAGTAGAGATACTATGTATATCCACTATTTCGGTAAAAGCAAAAAGTCCAGAAGTCCCACTCAATTTTATCGATTGAAAAGCCGTATCAATGATGGAAGTTCCAAAAGGAATATTTGTACTTCCCCAAAAATAATTTCCAAAATTATCGGTAAAAATACTATCCTCATCAAAAGCGAGAATTGGGATTTTTAAACTATCGCCAGCAATTACGCAAAAGCTTTGCTCAACCTCAATTTTTGGGGGAGTATTATTTATAGTATTTGGAGCAACAGTAATTTGCATATCTCTAATTATACTACCTACTTTAATACCATTTCTCCACTCCTCAATCAATATAGCAACATTATATTCTCCTATCATAGTTGGGCTATCCCAAATAAGGTTTCCATTTACATCTATACTCAAACTATTGGAAGTAGCTGGAAATTGATATCCAATAATTTCATTTCCATTTTCCCCTTTACAAGAAATTAAAGAGTAACCCAAACTATCTCCATCCCCATCATAAGCAGAAGGATTATGAATAAAAGGAATGCCCACCACCGCTTTGTCAATTGGGGAATTTAGGAGTATTGGCGAGCTGTTATTTCCCACAAGCGGATTTATCATCAAAATGCTTTCCAAATAAAAAGATACATCCACCGAGTTTGGGATATTTGCAATTCCCGCATTTCTATTGGGGTCTTCCATAGCAATAATATAAGTGCCGACAGCCGGGAAAGTGTGCGTTCCCACATACTCATTTTTTGAAATGTTCATCCCCACCAAATTTTCAGAAATTCTTGGAAAAGTATCTTGCGTGTTATCCGAAAAAGAAAAATAAAGTTCCGTTCTCTGCTGATGTGCAAGAGTTGATGGATCGGTAAAAGTTATGAGCGTAATTTCAAAAGTAAGCGGACCAATTTGCTTGAAAGTAATTTCCCCAGCACGATTATGAGTTGCCTTTAACTGCATTGCAGAAAAGCAAACTAAAAATAATATGAGGAGTTTTTTCAGCATTAATAGTCTATTATTTGATTTTCCATTTCTTTGGGTTTACGCCTATTTTCATACAATTGATTCCTAAGTTGAGGTGTAAATCCTGCTTTTTTGATGCAGTTTTCTATACTTTCTGAAGTAAACCTATGAGGAGCTCCAGCCACTGAAACCACATTTTCTTCAATCATAATAGAGCCCATATCATTTGCTCCTCCATGAAGCGTAAGTTGAGCAGTATCTGCCCCAACGGTAAGCCAAGAAGTTTGTATATTTTTGATATTTGGAAGCATAATTCTACAAATAGCCACCATGCGTAAATACTCATCAGCCGTTACATTACTATTGATGCCTTTTACTCTTTTAAGGAGCGTTCCATCATCCATAAATGGCCAAGCAATAAATGCTAAAAAGCCATTTTCTCTCTTTGGTTTTTGTACTTGCACCTGTCTAATTCTTACTAAATGATCAAAGCGTTCTTCTAAAGTTTCTATATGCCCAAACATCATAGTGGCTGAAGTGGTGAGTCCAATTTGATGTGCCACCCTCATAATATCTAACCATTCTTGGCCTGTGCATTTTCCTTTGGAAATTAGCCGCCTTACTCTATCGCTCAAAATCTCTGCTCCTGCTCCTGGCATGCTATCCATTCCCGCTTTTTTTAGTGCAGAAAGCACCTCAAAATGTGTATGTCCTCCAATTTTACATATATGAGCAACTTCTGGTGGGCCTAAAGCATGTAAGCGAATATTTGGGAAAAGGGATTTTAATTGCTTGAACAAATCACAATAATATTCCAAGCCCAAATCAGGGTGATGACCTCCTTGTAAAAGTAATTGATCGCCACCATATTTTATAGTTTCCTCAATTTTTTGTTTGTAAGTTTCGAAATCCGTAACATAAACTTCCTCATGTTTTGGATGACGGAAAAAATTACAAAACTTACAATTTGCAGTACAAGCATTTGTTGTATTCACATTTCTATCAATTTGCCATGTTACTACATTTCCCGGCACTTGCATTTGCCTTAGCTTATTGGCCGTCCACATCAACTCAGTAGTAGAAGTATTCTCAAATAAATACTGACCTTGCTCTGCAGATAAAAATTCTTTTTTTAATGCCTTTGCTATCAATTGCTTACTCTCCATAAATTTCATTAGTTTTGCGACTTCAAAATTACACAATTTATATGAAGACACTAATTAAAAAGAAAACAACAATTTCTAATAAGGATAATTTAATCCTTTTATGCGATAAAAAAAGCGAGCTTAAAAGCTTTGGATTTTCTAAATCAGAACTGAATTTTATTAAAAAAGAGCAAAAAGATAAGAAGGAAATTATCTCCATCAATCAATATGAAAGAAAGCTGATTATAGTAACTCCAAAACAAGAAAAAAATGCTAATCAGCATATAGAAAATTGCAGAATGCTTGGGGATAAATTACAAGCGGGTTTAAAGGGTGAAAAATCAGTAATTATTGTAGATGTGAAAGCAAACAAAGAAGAAACATTAGCAATTGCAGAAGGAATGGCACTTGCCAATTACACCTTTACAAAACACAAAACAGATGCTAAACCAAACAAATTAAGCAATATTTATTTATGCAAAAAAGCAGATAATAAAGATGCTGATGAATTGCAAAATTTGGTAGATGCTGTCTATTTAACAAGAGATTTGGTAAACGAGCCATTTTCACACTTAACGGCTAAAGATTTAGCAAATGCAGCAAAAAAATCTGGGAAAACAAACGGATTTAAAACCACTATTTTTAATAAAAAGAAAATAGAATCCTTAAAAATGGGAGGGCTTTTGGCGGTAAATAAAGGAAGTATTGATGAGCCCACTTTTACTATAATGGAGTGGAAACCAAAAGAGGTAAAAAACAAAAAACCAATTGTTTTGGTTGGAAAAGGAATTGTGTATGACACTGGCGGATTGAGCTTAAAACCAACTGCCAATTCAATGGATTTAATGAAAACAGATATGGGTGGAGCTGGAACCGTAATTGGTGCTATGCAAGCAATTTCATCCAATAAATTGCCTTATCATGTTATTGCTTTAATTCCAGCAACTGACAATCGCCCATCTGGAAATGCTTATGCTCCAGGGGATGTAATTACTATGCATGATGGCACATCAGTGGAGGTGCTCAACACAGATGCGGAAGGAAGATTAGTACTTGCAGACGCGCTTAGTTTTGCAAAAAAATACAAGCCAGAATTGGTTATTGATTTAGCGACTTTAACTGGTGCTGCAGCTTATTCTATTGGGCATTTTGGAATTGTAAGTATGCACAAAAACACAGAAAAAGAGCATGTTAATTTGAAAAAAACAGGTGAACAAACTCATGAACGCTTAGCGGAAATGCCTTTTTGGTCGGATTATGATGATTTGATAAAATCGGATGTGGCAGATATTAAAAACTTAGGAGGTCCTGCAGGAGGAGCAATTACTGCCGGTAAATTCTTGGCTCATTTTGTAGATTACCCTTGGATTCATTTGGATATTGCTGGCCCTTGCTTTACAAAAGCAAAGTATGGATACAGAGGAAAGGGAGCAACAGGAATGGGGGTAAGATTGTTATATCAATTCATTAAAAACAGATAAAAATGACCAAAATTAAAGTCGGAATTTCTATTGGTGATTTGAATGGAGTGGGAATGGAAGTCATCATCAAAACTTTTATTAATAATAGAATGATGGATCTTTGTACCCCCATTGTTTTTGGAGGAGCAAAAACATCTTCTTTCCACCGAAAAGCATTGGGAATAAAAGATTTTAGTTTTAACATTATCAATAAGATAAAAGATGTAAACCCAAAAAGAGCTAACTTGATGAATTGTTGGAATAATGAGGTGGAAATTAATTTTGGAGAGCTATCAGAAATTGCTGGGAAGTATGCTTTTAGGTCGTTAAATGAAGTAACTACTGCACTTAAAAATAAGGGAGTAGATGTGCTTGTAACCGCCCCAATTAACAAAGCAAATATCCAAAAAAACCAAAGTGCATTTATAGGGCATACCGAATATTTAGGAGGGCAATTTGATGGAGAACCACTGATGATAATGTTGAGTGAGGAAATGAAAGTGGCTTTTGTAACTGGACATATTCCACTCACGGAAGTAGCAAGTTCCCTTTCAGAAGAAAAAATTCTTTCGAAAATTGAGCAGTTTTCAAAATCATTAATTGAAGATTTTGCTATTAGAAACCCAAAAATTGCAGTTATTGGCTTAAATCCTCATGCTGGGGAAGATGGTATGTTGGGAAAAGAGGAAAAAGAAATAATTTTTCCAGCTATTAAAAAAGCAAAACAAAAAAACATCTTGGCTTTTGGTCCTTATCCTGCCGATAGTTTTTTTACCAAAGAAAACTTGCAGAATTTTGATGGTGTTTTAGCAATGTATCACGATCAAGGACTTACGCCATTTAAAACCCTTTCTTTTTCGGAAGGAGTAAATTATACTGCCGGACTCTCTGTAGTTAGAACTTCTCCTGTGCACGGTACGGCTTACGATATTGCTGGAAAGAATTGTGCTGATGAAACCTCTTTTAGGAATGCAATATATTGGGCTTGTAAAATCTATAAAACAAGGCAAGAATATAAGGAATTGACAACCAATCCGCTCAAGCCACAAAAAGCATAAAAAAACTGCTTTTAAAAAATTCTTTCGGAAGAAGAAAAAATACTATCTTTGCACCCTTTTAAAACTAAGATATGCCTAAACATTTTGTAAGAATAGCAGGGTTAAAAGAAGGCGAGCATAGGCAAGAGTTTAAAATAAAGGATAAGTTCTTTGAAGCATACGAGCAATCGGAAGTAAAAAAAGGAAATTTTATGATAAGAACTCTGCTTACTTTAAAAGGTTTAGACAGGAAACTTAGCATAAGTATTGAAGGAAAAATTACAAATTTGTTGTGTGATTATTGTGCGGAGAATTTAGATTGGGGGGTAGAAACAACTCTAAATTTTGTAATAAAAGAGAGTCAGCAGGAGACAGAAAGCACAGATGAAATAATTTATGTTTTAGTAAATCAACATCAATTAAATATAAATCAGTTAATTTTTGAAATGATAAACTTGACTATTCCCTCAAAAATAAGTCATCCTTTAGATGAAAATGGAAATAGAAAATGCAAAAAAGAAATGTTAGAGTTGATTGATAAATATGCTGCAAGCGAAAAAGAAAAAACAGACCCAAGGTGGGGAGAATTAAATAAATTAAGAAAAACGATTAAAACAAAATAAAATGGCACATCCAAAGAGGAAAATATCCAAACAAAGAAGAGATAAAAGAAGAACACATTATAAGGCTTCTGCTTCTACAATGTACACTTGCCCAAATTGTGCAACTCCAGTTTTGTACCACAGAGTATGTGAAGAATGTGGACAATATAGAGGCAAACAAGCTATTGCAGAAAAAACAAACGCATAACTTCCAATTATTTTGTAGTTTTATCGCCCTAATGAAAAAACTACAATTACTCCAATAATGAAAATTGGGATTGATATAATGGGAGGCGATTTTGCCCCCAAAAAAACTATTCACGGAGCAGTTCTTGCTCTTAACGAACTCCCTAAAGCGAGTAAAATAGTTTTGTTCGGCAGGGAATCTGAGATTTTAGCCCAGCTAAAACAGCACAATGTTACTGTAGATAATTTTGAGATAATTGATTGCACGGATGTTATTGATATGGGAGAGCATCCGACAAAAGCATTCAAACAAAAACCAAATTCTTCAATTGCAAAAGGGTTTGAACTTTTAGCAAAAGGACAAATAGATGGCTTTGCTTCTGCTGGAAATACAGGTGCTATGTTTGTTGGCGGCTTTTATTCTGTAAAAGCAATTACGGGAATTTTGCGTCCTGCAATTTCTACTTTAATTCCTAGAAATGATGGTGGCGTAACTGTACTTTTGGATGTAGGGGCTAATGCCGATTGTAAGCCAGATGTTTTGTATCAGTTTGGGGTTTTAGGTTCACTTTTTTCTAAGTATGTTTGCGGAATTGAAAATCCAAAGGTAAGTTTACTAAATTTGGGAGAAGAAAAAACAAAAGGAAATTTGCTTACACAAGCCACTTATCAAATGATGGAAAACAACTCTGATTTTCATTTTACAGGAAATATTGAGGGTAGAGATATTTTTGATTCCCAAACGGATGTAATTGTTTGTGATGGATTTACAGGAAATATCGTTTTAAAAGAAGCGGAAGGAATCTATTCAATTATGGAAAAAAGAGGATTGTTAGATGATTATTTCAAACGATTCAATTATGAAAATTATGGAGG
>CAYVKX010000053.1:5475-14728 GCA_964452095.1 uncultured Weeksellaceae bacterium | reverse complement strand
TGGGGAAAGTTTAAATTATTTTGCAAATTTCTCAGTTAACTTCCGATTATTTGATGGAGGGAAACTTTACAATACTCTTAGAAAAGTAAAAGTACAAAAGGAAGTAAACGATTTGCAATACGAAAAAATTAAAAGGGAGGTGTTACATCAACTTTCATTAACTAATGATCAATACAACAGCAGAATATCAGCTTTTAGCTTAAACCAAAAAGCATTTAAAATTGCTGAAATTAATTATGGTTTGGCTACCGACAAACAAAACAGAGGAGTTATCAATTCTTTTATGCTAAGAGATATTGAAATCGCTTTTATTACTTCTGGTATTAATGCACAGCAAGCTGCTTATAATTTAATGGAAAGTAAGATTGCACTATTAAAAATTACTGGTGGTATTATTCAGGATTTTGGGGAATAAATTTTTCTACTTACAATCCTTGCAACAATCCTCTTTTTGAATAAGCTTACAAGAATAAACTGCTAAAATAGCCCCTAATGTTGTTGCTACAATATAAATCCATAAATGGGATAAATCACTAAAAAGTGCTGGAGCAATACTTCTTGCAGGATTCATAGAAGCCCCAGAAATAGGACCTGCAAAAGTAGCCTCAAAAGCCACAACCCCACCAATTGCAAGTGCAGCTGTTATGCCTTTTTCTTTTGCACCTGTTGATACATTTAATATAACAAACATCAAAATAAATGTAAGTATTACTTCTAACACAAAAGATTGTTGCCAATTATTATTTAAAGGTAAAGTTTCACCCATTGTTACAGCATCTGGAAACATAAAAAACAAAGTAGCTGAAGCTAAAATTGCTCCTGTAATTTGAAAGCTAATGTAAGGAATTACTTCTCTTACACTTAATCTTTTTGCAACAGCAAAAGCAATGGTAACAGCTGGGTTTATGTGTGCTCCAGAAATATCTCCAATTGCATAAATCATTGTCATTACCACCAAGCCAAACGATAAGCCAACTCCTAAGTGAGAAACTACTCCATTAGTTACACTATTTATAATAATTGCTCCACAGCCCACAAATACTAATATGTAAGTCCCTAAAAATTCTGCCCAATATTTTTTCATAATAATTTTTCTTTTAATTTATTCATAATTATTTCTGGTGCAAAGCAAGGTTTTTTAGTTGCTTTATCTACAAAAACCAAATCTACTTTTCCAACATTTAAAAGTTCATTTGCAGCATTATAAGTTTGATATTCAAATATAATTCGTGCTGATGGCAATTCTTTTATTGTTGTTTTTATGCTGAGCTCATCATCATAAAGAGCCGCTTTTTTATAATTAATTTCAAAATTTACAACTGGTAAAGCAAAACCTCTCTCCTCTAATTCTTTATAACTAATTCCTAATGATCGTAATAATTCCACTCTTCCCACTTCAAAGTATTGGGCATAAACGCCATAATACACATATCCCATTTGGTCGGTTTCACCATATCTTACTCTTATTTTAGTTTCCACAGAATACATACTGCAATAATACGCACAATAATTTTAATTTCTTAATATTGTAGCCCAATGAAATTCAAACATTACACTATATATATAGTAGCTTTTTTACTAACAGCTTGTACTGTTCAGTATAGCTTAGAATCTCATACCGAAACAAGTTTAGATGTAAAAGCAGAAAGCGATAGTGCTATTTCTGCAATAGTAGCTCCATATAAAGCTGGAATTGATTCGGTAATGAATGAGGTTTTATGTGTTTCTGAAATGGAAATGAAAAAAGGAAAGCCTGAAAGTTTACTCGGAAATTTTGTTTGTGATTTGTGCCTAGAAAGATTCTCAGATATTGCAGATATTTGTGTAATGAATACCGGAGGATTGCGTTCTACACTTCCAAAAGGAGAAATTACAAGAAGAGATATTTTTAAATTAATGCCTTTTGAAAATGAGTTAGTTGTTTTGGATTTGGATGAGAAAGATTATTTAGAAATGCTACAATATATTGCCAAAAGAGGTGGTGAACCATTTTCTGGAATAAAAATCACAATGGATGAAAATGGAAATATTATTAGCCAAAGTTTTGATTTTAGTAAAGGAAAAGTGAGGGTTTTAACTTCCGATTATTTAGCAAATGGTGGCGATAAGATGAGTTTCTTTCAGGGAAAAGAGCAAAAGTTAGTTGGAGAGAAACTAAGAGATGCAATCTTAAATTATTGTATTGCAAAAGATACTATTTCCTCAAAATTAGATAATCGATTAAGCATTGTAGAATGAAAAACAGAAGAGATTTTATAAAGCAAGCTGGTTTAGGTACTTTAGGTTTCTCTTTACTGCCTAATGAATTGTTTGCAAATTCTGATTTAATAAAACTAACTATTCTGCATACTAATGATATGCACAGCCACATTGAGCCATTTACAAGCGGTAGAAATGAAGGGGTTGGTGGAATGGCACAAAGGGCAGCACTTATTAAAAAAATCAGAGCCGAAAATGAAAATGTTTTACTTTTAGATGCTGGTGATATTTTTCAAGGAACGCCTTATTTTAATATGTATGGTGGAGAGTTAGAATTTAAACTAATGAGTGAAATGGGCTATGATGCAGCAACCATTGGTAATCACGACTTTGATAATGGGTTGGACGGATTACACAAACAATTACCCCACGCAAAGTTTCCATTTTTGTGTGCTAATTACGACTTTTCCAATACGCTTTTGGGTGGTAAATTTAAGCCCTATAAAGTGTTTGAAAAAGCAGGAATAAAAATTGGAGTGTTTGGCATTGGAATTGAGCTGGACGGCTTAGTTCCTAAAGCATTGTACGGCAACACAATATATAGTAATCCTGTAGAAAAAAGCAACTACTATGCCGAGCATTTAAAAAATGAATTGGAGTGCGATTTGGTGATTTGCCTCTCACATTTAGGACTAAAATATAAGGAGGAAAAAATGTGCGATTTACTCCTAGCAGAGCAAACAAAAAATATCGATTTAATAATTGGCGGACACACCCATACTTTTTTAAATAAGCCAATTGCAAAATTAAACTCTGAGCAAAAAGAGATGCTAATTGCGCAAGTGGGCTGGGCGGGAATCAAAATCGGCAAAATCGACTACTTTTTTAGTCGGAAAAAAGTGTTGAAAGATATTTTTTCGGGCTCAATTTTTGTAAAAAATAAGAAAAATTAAAAGCAATTATTAAGGCATCTAAACTGATAATTTTTGCTTAGCAAAATTTTACTTCAATTTAATTGCTAAAAAGTTTTTTATTAACAAAATTGTTTTCATATTTGCTCCTCAATTTGCCGTAAGGTAAATTTTACGACTTGAATCAAAACACTCAAAACAAAAAACTAAAACTACATAATAATGACAAAACGGTCTTGTGAAGAAATCTGGGAAAAGTGCCTGTCGGTAATACAAGACAATGTAAGTTATCAAAATTTTAAAATGTGGTTTAAGCCAATTGTTCCCGTAGAAATAAAGAGAAATGTGCTTACAGTTCAAGTTCCAAGTATGTTCTTTTTCGAATGGTTAGAAAGAAACTACATTACGCTTATTAAAAAAACTATAAAGAAAGAATTAGGAAAAGAAGGAAAGTTGGAATATCATATAATGATAGAAAACTCATCCAATTCCAAGCCATATATCACAAAAGTTCCGAGTAATAACACCAAGCCACTTACTAACAATCCGGTAGCAATGCCTATTAATGTAAAGGAAACTTCAATTAGAAATCCTTTTATTATTCCAGGTCTACAAAAAATAGATATTGATCCTCAGTTAAATCCAAGCTATACACTTGATTCTTTTGTGGAAGGAGAATGTAACAGATTGGCTCGTTCTGCCGCTTATGCTGTAGCCCAAAAGCCAGGAGGAACTTCTTTTAACCCTTTACTTATTTATGGAAAAGGCGGATTAGGAAAAACGCATCTTGCCAATGCAAGTGGTATTGAGATTAAAAAACAATTTCCAGATAAAACGGTACTTTATGTAAGTGCTGATAAGTTCCAAACACAATTTGTAGATGCAATAATGCGCAACAACAAAAATGATTTTGTTCATTTTTATCAATCCATTGATGTACTAATAATTGATGATGTGCAGTTTTTCTGTGGAAAGGAAAAAACGCAAGATGTTTTCTTCCATATTTTTAATCATTTGCACCAAAATGGCAAGCAACTTATCTTAACTTCTGATAAAGCCCCAGTAGATATGGTAGATATGGAGCAAAGATTGCTTTCCAGATTTAAATGGGGACTTTCTGCCGATTTACAAGCACCAGATTTGGAAACTCGCTTGGCAATTCTGAAAAAGAAAACCCATAATGATGGCATTGAAATGCCTTATGAAGTAATTGAATATATTGCTTATTCTATCACTACAAATGTGCGTGAGTTAGAAGGCGCATTAATTTCTCTTTTAGCTCAATCTTCTCTTAATAAAAAAGAAATCACAATTGATTTGGCAAAAAATATGTTGGATAAATTTGTGAAAAACACTGTTAGGGAAGTTTCTATCGATTATATACAAAAAGTGGTTTGCGATTATTTTGATATCCCAATTGATGTGATGAAATCGAAAACTAGAAAAAGAGAAATTGTTCAATGCCGACAACTTGCAATGTTCTTTTCTAAGCAAATGACAAAAAGTTCATTAGCAATGATTGGTAAACATTGCGGAAATAAAGATCATGCAACCGTGCTTCATGCGTGCAAAACCGTAAATAATTTGGCCGATACCGATAAGCAATTCAAAGGGTATATTTCTGATATAGAAAAGAAACTCTCTTTAGTATAAATTCTTTAAGATTATGAGCAAAATTCTGATGGTTTGCTTAGGGAATATTTGCCGCTCTCCCCTAGCGGAAGGCATCTTAAAGTCAAAAACAAAGCATTTAAATATTATTGTAGATTCAGCTGGAACTGCTGGCTATCATCTTGGAAACCCTCCTGATACTCGTTCCATTGAAATTGCTGAAAAGTATGGCATTGATTTGACAAAGCAAAGAGCAAGGCAATTTACCATTAATGATTTTGATGAGTTTGATAAAATTTATGCAATGGACACCAATAATTACGCCAATATAATTGCATTAGCCAGAAATGAAAATGATAGAAATAAAGTGGATGTAATCTTAAATGAAGTAAATCCAAAATCTTTTCAATCGGTACCCGATCCTTATTATGGTGGCGATAATGGTTTCCAAAATGTATATAATATGCTAGATGAGGCTTGCGATAAAATAATAGAGAAAATTGGATAAAGGAAAATTATACCTTATCCCATCTTTGCTTGGCGATAGTGATGCAAATTCCTCTCTTCCAAATACTGCAAGCAACCATATAAAAGAAATAAATGTTTTTATTGTGGAGAATGTTCGCTCGGCAAGGAGATTTATCAAAAAGATTTATAAAGAAAAAGATATTGATAATTGCACATTTTACGCTTACGGGAAACACGACAGAGTAAATTTGGAAGAAGACTTTTTACCTCACATTTTAAATGGAGAAGATGTTGGGGTTATCTCAGAAGCTGGCTTACCTTGTATTGCTGATCCTGGCTCTAAAATTGTAGAATACGCTCATGATTTTCAAATAAAAGTAATCCCACTTATCGGACCTTCTTCTATTTTTTTGGCTTTAATGGCTTCTGGGCTTAATGGGCAAAACTTTGTTTTTCATGGCTATTTACCTATCGATAAAAAAGAACGGGAACGAAAAATAAAACAAATGGAAAATGATGCAAGAAGGCTAAATCAAACGCAAATTTTTATGGAAACACCTTACAGAAATCAACCCCTTTTTGATGCTTTAATTAAATTCTGTAGCAAAAATGTAAAACTCTGTATTGCAACCAATATCACCTTTCCATCAGAAGAAATTAGAACAAAAACTATTGCTGAATGGAAACAAGAAAAAATTAATATCCACAAAAAGCCAACAATTTTTCTTTTAGGAATTTAATAACTATGCTATATAACATACTTTAATTAGCTGATTTACAATATGTTTGCAATAAATTAAACCTTTTGTCGTTTTTCAAGTCAGAGGTTATAGTATTAATTAAAAAACAAAGAGATTATGAACACAAAAAACATTTTTTATGCCTTATTGGCAATGGTGGTAATTTTTTCTTCTTGTAAAAAAGAAGATGTAATTGACTCAACAGAGGGAATTCTTCCTTCTAATTTTATGGTAGATATTCCGAGTTCTATTAATTATTCTCCTGGAAATGCTAGATTAAGTTCTTCTGCAAATATAGTACCTTTGCACGGAGATACAATTTATGAAATGCTCAGAGCATTTGTAAATGTTGGGCACTCAGCAGCACAAATTACAAACAATATTATTGTAGCAATAAACACGAATAATTTGAGCCAACCAATGACATTTAGTTTTTCTGGTGATGATGGCAGAACAAAAGATTTAGCTATTGTAAATGGTACTAATTACGATTATGAGATGACAATTTCTGATGCTGGAAATAATGCTTTGCAAGTATTTTGGAATACAAATTCTGGAAATGGAATTGAAGGGTTTTCAATCCTAAATTTTTATGAAATAGATCATAATAATGGTATTCAGTTTTTGAATACAAAAATCAGAATTGATTATTCGGAGGTTGCTGCAAATTACGTCAAGCAAATGCTAGTACAACTTACCAATTGGCCAATGAGTGGAACTAATGATATTGATAATCTGAAGATGTTTGTTGGAAAAACTTCTGCTGGTATTGTGGATATTTACGGAAACTCTAATCACCCAACTGCTATTATTGTTGATACGGCTCATCAAGATGGATTTGAGTGGGCTTTTAGAGCGCATTCGGATGCTGGACTAAATATTGCGGTTGCAGAAGTTGGTTTGCCTACGACTACTTATAACGATTCAACTGATATTTTTACCAACTATTCAATTTATGATGTGCTGCAAACTGAGGTTCATTCATTTTGGGATCCTTATGTTGCAGCTGGACAAATTACACAAGCGCAAGTAGATTCTATTATTGATTTGTATTTGGTAAATGCGGAAGCTCCTGGTTATTTTGCATCCGGACAAGGATTCGTAAAAGCTGGAACTGCCCCTATTATTGGTACTGCTGGTTATAACTTTTTAGAAAGCAGAATGAATACAATGAGTTTATTACCTTACAAACCATCAACAATTAATAATCTTATAATTAATTGGCAATAAACAAGAAACAACTAAATGAAAAAACCACTGATTTCTCAGTGGTTTTTCTTTTTACAAACTAATTATTCTTAGTGATTATGCCCTTCATGCGAATCGTCTGTCGCTCCTTTAATTTCTAATAATTCTACTTCAAAAATTAAAGTGGAATTTGGCCCTATCCCTGCTTGAGGAATGCCTCTTTCGCCATAAGCCAAATTAGAAGGAATAATGAAAGTCCATTTATCACCAACTACCATTAATTGAACTCCTTCAGTCCAGCCAGGAATTACTCTATTTAGTGGGAAAGTTGCTGGCTCACCTCTATCTACCGAGCTATCAAAAACCGTACCATCTATCAATTTTCCTGTGTAATGAACCGTAACTGTACTCTCAGCTGTTGGGTTAACATCTCCACTTCCTTTATTGATTACTTTATAAGCCAAACCGCTTTTTGTTACAGTAGCACCTTTAGTCAAATTCTTCATTTCCTCTGCTTGTTTTGCCGCTTTTTCAGTTTCTTCTTTTTTGATTTTTTCTAATACAGTGTTGAATGTTTTAGCAGCATCAAAATTATTAGCGGCATCACCTTTTCTAATTATTGTAACAGATTCAAGAATATCATCTTGCTCGATTGCATCAACTACTTCTTGCCCTTCTACTACATGACCGAAAACTGTATGCTTTCCATCAAGCCAAGATGTTTCTTTATGAGTAATAAAAAACTGACTCCCATTGGTTGCTGGACCAGAATTTGCCATAGATAAAATTCCAGGCCCTGAATGTTTCAAGTCTGAATGAAATTCATCAGGAAATTTATAACCAGGATCTCCCATTCCAGTACCTTGAGGGCATCCTCCTTGAATCATAAAATCAGCAATTACTCTGTGGAATTTTAATCCATCATAGTAAGGAGTTCCTTTTTCTTTTGCATTGTTTTGAATTTTTCCCTCAGATAAGCCAACAAAATTGGCTACCGTTAGTGGTGTTTTCTCGAATTCTAATTGTATTAGAATTTCTCCTTTTGTTGTTTTCATTTTTGCATACATACCGTTTTCTAAGTTTGATTGGTTATCATTATTGTTAAATTGTGTTGCTGCTAATACTGCAAGTCCTAAAATTATTGCTTTCATTGTTTTTTAAAGTTTAGTGTTAATTAATTGTGTTTTATATTCATTAAATATTTCTTTTAGTTTTTCAATTGTAAGTTCTACCGATACATCAGATATTCCTCCTGCTGCATTCATATGCCCTCCTCCACTAAAATATTTCTTGGCAATTTCATTTACCTTAAAATCTCCTTTGGAGCGCAAAGAAAGTTTTACAAGCCCTTGCTTTTCTGTAATAAAAACGGCAAATATAACATCTTCTATCGTTAATGCGTAATTTACAATGCCTTCTGTATCGCCTTTTTGGAAATTAAATTTCTTTAATTCCTCAGCATTTAACGAAATAATTGCAGATTTATTCTCCTTAAATATTTGTAATTTTTGATTGAGACAATAGCCCAAAAGTTTTACTCTGTCTTCTGAAAAATTATCATAAACCAAATCGTGAATTCTAGAGTTTTCGGCACCCTTTCCAATTAATTCAGCAATAATATGATGCGTTTTTTCAGTAGTTGAAGAATATTTAAAAGAGCCGGTATCAGTCATAATTCCTGTATAAAGGCATTCTGCTACCTCTTTATTAATTAGGTTTTTGTGTCCCAACAAATCAATTATCTCAAATACCATTTGAGCGGTAGCAGAAGCCAAAACATCTGAAAACAAAATATCTGCAATACTTAAATCTGGCTCCCTATGATGATCAATAATTACTTTTTTTGCAGTAGAATTTTGCACCACTTCCGCATAAGTATCTAATCTTCCAATTTGAGAAAAATCTAATAGAAAAATAAGATCCGATTTCTCAGTAATTTCTTTTGCTTTTTCCTCTTGCTCAGTGAATACAACTACCTTATTATTTCCTGGAAGCCAATGCAAAAAAGAAGCGTAATCATTTGGAGTAATTACATCAACATTATGCCCCAACTGAATAAGAATATTATAAAAACCGAGAGCTGAACCCATTGCATCACCATCAGGTCCTTTGTGAGTAGTTATTACAATTCGTCTT
>CAYVKX010000053.1:0-5465 GCA_964452095.1 uncultured Weeksellaceae bacterium | reverse complement strand
TCAGGACCTCTATGAACTGTAATTACAATATTTTTCTTTTCAGAAAGAATATTCTTTAGTGCTTTGATTTTTTCTTGCATAGGGCGGCAAAAATAGGGAATAGTTTTTAGTTATTGGCTGTTGGCTGTAAGATGTTGGCTTGTGGAATTAGCACATCAGCAGGATTAACACATTATTTTTCTAATTGTTCATCAATTATAGTTAAGCACTCCTCAAAAGAGTGCGGGCTATATCCTAATTCTTTTTTAGAATTATCTAAAATAAATCCAGTTTTGGGCGGTCTTCCAGCAGTTTGATTTAAAGTTGCTGTTGAAATTCTGTTCATATTTTTAGTAGAATAATTGTAATGTTTTGCAATGCGTTCTACTATCTCATAAATACTCATAATATCTTTTCCTGATGCATTAAAAACACCAAATTTTCTTTTTTGGTAAGCCAAAATACAAGCGTCAGCTAAATCTTCTGATAGAGTTGGGGCACGGAATTGGTCATCAATAATATTAAGGGGTTCTCCTTTTTCCAAAGCTCCTTTTGCCCAAAGCACTATATTTCCTTTACTCAAATTTTCAGCTACCCCAAATACAATAATTGTTCTAAGAATCGTACATTTTACAGAATGAGATTGTAATAATTGTTCAGATTTTAATTTGGATAATCCGTAATAGGAAAGCGGGTTTGGTTTATCTTCTTCTTTGTATGGTCCATCTTCTCCATCAAAAATAAAATCTGTTGAAATATGAATAAGGTGAGCATCTATTTTTGCACAAGCATCAGCTAAGTATTTAACAGCATTAACATTCAAATCATCACATTCAGCTTTCTTTTCTTCACACAAATCAACATTTGTCATTGCAGCTGTATTAATCACTACATTAGGATTTTGCTCAGAAATAATTTTAGAAACTGCTTTTTCATCAGTAATATCTAAATCAAAATAAGTGTAGCCATTTTTTTCAGAAACTCTATTCACTCCTCTTGAAGTTGCAATCAATTCTACTGATTTATCTACTCTTAATTTGTGTAAAAGCTTTTGCCCGAGCAAACCATTACTTCCTGTAATTAATACTTTCATATTAATATCCATCTGGTTTAACTAATGACAAAATCAAATACAGTAATATTGGAGAACCAAAACCAAAAATAGTAGCAGCTACAAATAAAATTCTAACACCAGTTACATCTAGTCCAAACTTATCAGATATCCAAGCACAAACTCCCCAAATCTTTTTTTCTGTCATTATATATTTAAAATTTTATTAAGTTCATTTATTTGTTCTGCTTTTCCCAAAACAAAAAGTTTAGAATTTGGAACAAGCCTAGTGTCAGCAGAAGGATTAATCACAAACTCACCATCAGCTGTTTTAAATCCCACTATCATGCAACCTGTTTTATAAGTAGCACTTAGTTCTCTTATCGTATTGATATTATCTCCTTTGGGCAATTTATTAAACGCTATCTCTTCTAAATTAATATGATGAGAACTACCAACAGAAATCATATCTAAAAACTCAACAACATCAGGAGTTATAACCAAAGATGCCATATGCTCTCCCCCAACTTTATCAGGCATAATTACATTATTGGCTCCCGCCACTTTCAGTTTATTATAAGAAGAATTTTGGGAAGCCCTACTTATTATAGTCAAATTAGGATTTTTTTGCCTTGCTGACAGCACCACAAAAAGATTATCAGCATCATTGGGAAGTGTTGTAATCAATGCTTTTGCCGTTCCGATTTTTGCCTTATCCAAAGTATTGTCCAAAGTTGCATCTCCTTCCACAAAAAGACAAGTTTTTTCATTTCGCATTCTATCGGTTCTTTCAGAGTTTTTTTCCACTACCACAAACTGCTGATGATGCAACTTTAAGCTATCGGTTGCTTGCCTTCCATTTCTTCCAAAACCACAAACTACCACATGATTATCTATATTTTCTATTTCTTTATTCACTCTATAATCTTTATAATAATTTTTAAAATCGCCACTTAGCACATAAGTTGTAATTGCCGAAATTGCGTACGCAAATGTACCAAAACTTGTGATGATAAGAAAGGCTGTGAAGATTCTTCCTTGAGAGCTAAGTTCACGCACCTCATTAAAACCAACTGTGGAAACGGTAAGAACCGTCATATAAAACGCCTCATTTAAGGAGTAATCCTCAATAATAAAAAAGCCCAAAATACCAAAAACAAAAATTGATATTAGTAGAATAATTGCAAAATAAATCTTAGAAAAAATCTTAAATCTATTCATTTTTTAAAGGTCAAAAACTGATTTTCGTTTACGGAATTTGAAGTGATTTCGCACTTTTAAAATAAAAACCATCCCCAAATAAACCAAAACAATAAGGGTATTAGTAAAGGCGGCATAAATAAAAAAAAGTCGAACAAAAGATGCTTTTATTCCTAGTCGATTTGCCCACCAAGAACTTACCCCAAAAATTTGTTTTTCAAAAAAATGTCTAATAAAATCAAGCATTGCTGAGTATGTATTTTCCAAGTCGGCAATTTATACATTTTTTTGCAGAACAATAGTTGTTATACAATTGGATTACTGCTTGCGATTGCTTTGCCGATTTTAATGGCAATTCTAATTGCTTAAATTTTTTGGTAATATAATTTTGTTCTGCCTTTATTTCACTTAAAAACTGAGTGGCTTTTTGGCGAATTTTCACATCTTTTTTTCCGTATAAATAGAGCATTGGAATTATTGCATTTATAATGATTATATCAAGAGTTTTATCACCAATTTTCTTATTTCTTTTTACTGATAAATTATCGAAAGTATAATGCGTATTCCAATAAATATCTGGAATAATTGCAAAAATATTTTTCAACTGTTTTACTGATTTTGCTTCCAGAATTACGGAAAATAAAGTTTGGTATTTTGATAAAATTGCCACTAACTGAGCAAGGCGAATAGTGGGAAAAGAAGCCGGTCGCAAACGCAAGAATTTCCAAAGCGATTTGCCCATAATTTTGAGTTGATATTTATGTTGCAAATACGCAAATTCTTTTTTCAAATCTTTTGGATATTCATCCAAGAAATCTTTCTGCAAAAAGCCAGCAACTCCAAAAATTAGTGCTGCCATTTGCTTTGGATTATTAGTATGTTTTCTAAGAATGTTAAAAGGCAAAAAAGCACTTAACATTTCCATTGGTTGCGCATTAATTTTAAGCCCTAAACTCCTTAAAAGCAAGAAATAAAGTGTTGCTTCAATATCGTTCTTATTTTGATTCATTTTTCCTTGCAAAGGCAAAGTTTTCTGCTGCAATCTTTCCAATATCAATTCTTCTGAAAAGGCAGAAAACACACTATTATCTATGCTTTTCAAAAAAGAATTACATGGAATTTTATTTTTAGAAAAAAATATTTTATCATATTTTTCTAATAAATTTTCCGGAATAATCCCAGCAACTTCAAGAGTTGGAATTTCCCTATTATTTTTATCATAAATTATTTTATCATGCAAAAATACTACATGCAAAATTACATTGTTGTAAGCCGTATCTTTTTGGTGATTATGCCTGTTCCAATCAGAAGATTTTTTATGAATCTCTACATTACCCGCCCATAAAAAATTAGCAATTTTCAGTTGGGTATTCAAAAAATCAGGACCAGAATTTGTATTGTGATCCCCAACCTTTTTAACCTCAATAATATCGCTATTTATGGTTTTTAAATCCAAAGTATTCCAAAGCTGATATTGCCAAATATGATGTAAAAATTCTTCTTTCATCCTGATTGTTAAAATAAAAAATTATTTTTGAAAGATAAAAAATAAAATGTTTTTCATACTCTCAAAACTACTAGCTTTTTTAATCCGACCAATTATTTGGATTTTTATCCTACTATTATTAGCGATTTTTTTCAAGAAAAAAAGAAGAAAATTTTTGCTTTATTCCCTATTTGCATTTTGGTTTTTTAGCAATGCTTTTATTTGTGATGAAGTAGCAAGAATTTGGGAAATAGAGGCAGTAGGAATTGAGAACATCACAGAAAAATATGATGTTGGAATTGTACTTGGTGGTATGTCCGAATATGATTTTAAATACAAAATGCTCAACTTTAATGAGCATGCTGATCGACTGATTTTTACCGAGCAGCTCTACCATAAAGAAATCATAAAAAAGGTGATGATAAGTGGAGGGAGTGGGCAACTAATAAATGACGGTTATCGTGAGGCAATAGCAATGAAAAAACATCTTATTAATAATGGTATTGCAGAAAATGACATTATTATTGAAAATAATTCCAGAAATACAAAAGAGAATGCTTTTTTCTCGGCTAAGATTTTAAATACAGATTTTGCTAATGGTGATTTTCTGCTGATAACTTCTGCTAATCATATGAAACGCTCCTTGCTTTGCTTTGAAAAAGCTGATATAAAAGTTACGGCTTTCCCAACTGACAACACCAATAGCCAAAGAGATTTTTATTTGGAATATTTGCTTTTACCTGATTCGGAAACTTTTGAAAAATGGGAATCCATTATTCACGAATGGATAGGATATATTGTTTACAGATTAACTTTTTAGATTTTTTAAAACCACCCCTCTCCCCTCCCAAGAGGGGAATTTATTAGACTCCTTTTTCAGGTAAAAGAACAGCCATTTGCTGTTGTAATTTTTGAGTTTCAATTCTGGACTTTTCTGCAAAATCGACTCCATTTCCTGCATAGATAATTCCTCTTGATGAATTAACCAAAAGTCCGCAATCTGCATTCATACCGTATTTTGCCACTTCCCTTAAATTACCACCTTGCGCACCTACACCAGGGACTAACAAAAAATGATTGGGAATAATTTGCCTAATTTCAGCTAGTTGTTCTGCTCTTGTAGCGCCAACAACATACATCATATTTTCATCAGTGCCCCAATCTTTTGATGTTTCTAAAACCCTCTCAAATAGTTGTTTACCATCAGTTCCTTGAATCTTTTGAAAATCTAAACCGCCTTTATTAGAAGTTAGCGCTAAAACAATAGCCCATTTATCTTTAAACTCTAAAAATGGAGTAACAGAATCCGACCCCATATAAGGAGCAACTGTAACAGAATCAAAGTTCATATTTTCGAAAAAAGCACGAGCATACATATTTGAGGTATTACCGATATCTCCTCTCTTTGCATCTGCAATGGTGAAAATATCCTTTGGAATATATTCTAATGTTTTCTGTAAACTTTCCCATCCTTTTACCCCAATACTCTCATAGAAAGCAATATTTGGCTTGTAAGCAACACAATAATCTTTAGTTGAATCAATTATCTGCTTATTGAATTCAAAAATAGGATCTTCTAATTCCAATAAATGAGCTGGAATTTTTTCAATATCTGTATCTAAACCAACACAAAGGAAAGATTGCTTTTGTTTAATTTGATCTATTAGTTGTTTTTTATTCATCTGTTTTTACACATGACTCGTCCTAAAATAAGTTTACAGTTTTAATATTAAATTTGCAGTATTTCTA
>CAYVKX010000052.1:0-14886 GCA_964452095.1 uncultured Weeksellaceae bacterium | reverse complement strand
AAAGAGGATTGTTAGATGATTATTTCAAACGATTCAATTATGAAAATTATGGAGGAACTCCTATTCTTGGACTCAATAAAACTGTTATTATTGGGCATGGGATTTCTAATGAAATTGCAATAAAAAATATGATTACTTTAACCAAAGATGTCGTAGAAGCAGATTTGGAAAATAAAATAAAAACCAACCTGAACTAATGAATAAAATTACTGCAGCCATAACAGGAATTCAAGGCTATGTTCCAGATTACATTCTAACAAATAAAGAGTTAGAAAAAATGGTAGACACTAATGATGAGTGGATTACTACAAGAACAGGAATTAAAGAAAGAAGAATATTAAAAGGAGAGGAAAAGGGATCTTCTGATATGGGAGCAGCTGCTATTAAAGGTTTGCTTGAAAAAACAAACACTAAAGCAGAAGAAATTGATTTAATCATTTGTGCAACAGCTACTCCAGATATGATATTTCCATCCACCGCTTGCATAATTGCAGATAAAGTAGGGGCAACAAATGCATTTGCTTATGATATTATGGCTGCTTGTTCCGGGTTTTTATACTCTGTAGCTACAGCTTCAAAATTTATTGAAACAGGCTCTTATAAAAAGGTAATCGTTGTCGGAGCAGATAAAATGTCTTCAATTGTAGATTATACTGATAGATCCACTTGCATCATTTTTGGAGATGGAGCAGGAGCAATTTTGCTAGAACCTTCAGAGGAAGGACTTGGAATACAAGATTCTATATTAAGAAGTGATGGGTCAGGAAGAGAATTTTTACACATGAAAGCTGGGGGGTCAGTAAAACCAGCTTCATACGCTACAATTGATGCTAAAGAACACTTTGTATTCCAAGATGGGCAACCAGTTTTTAAAGCAGCAGTAAAAAGTATGGCAGATGTTTCAGAAGAAATTATGAAAAAAAATAATTTGGAGGGAGATGATGTTGCCTGGTTAGTTCCTCATCAGGCAAATAAAAGAATTATTGATGCTACTGCCAGAAGAATGGGGGTTGGTGATGATAAAGTCATGCTTAATATTCAAAAATACGGAAATACAACTAATGGAACTATCCCTTTATGTTTGTGGGAATGGGAAAATCAACTAAATAAAGGAGATAATATTATACTTGCAGCTTTCGGGGGAGGATTCACTTGGGGTTCTATATATCTGAAATGGGCATACGATTCAAATAAATAATTACTTTTGTACTATAAATAAACATTAAAAAATGGATTTAAAAGATATTCAAGAATTAATAAAATTTGTTGCAAAATCAGGAGCAACAGAAGTAGACTTAGAAATTGATAACGTAAAAATATCAATTAAATCACCTCCGAAAAAGAAAAGAGGAGAGGTAGAAGAGGTAACTACAATTATACAACAAGCCCCTGCTCAAGTTGTTGCAACACCTGTTGTTGCTCCAACGCCAAGTACTGCTGCTCCAACTGGCAATACAGCAGACGAATCAAAGTATGTTACCGTAAAAGCATCCATGATTGGAACTTTCTACAGATCTGCATCTCCTGAAACACCTCCTTTTGTAAGTGTCGGGGATACAATAAAAGAAGGAGACACAATTTGTATTATTGAAGCCATGAAATTATTCAATGAAATTGAATCAGAGGTTTCTGGGAAAGTAGTAAAGGTTCTTGTTGATGATTCAACTCCTATTGAGTTCGATCAGCCTTTATTCTTAGTTGATCCTTCATAATTTTCAAAAAAATATAACTTACTATGTTTAAGAAAATTCTAATTGCTAATAGGGGCGAGATTGCCTTAAGAGTTATCAGAACTTGCAAAGAAATGGGCATAAAAACAGTTGCGGTTTATTCCAAAGCAGATGCCGATAGTTTGCATGTTCGATTTGCAGATGAGGCGGTTTGTGTTGGTCCTGCCCCAAGTGCTGAGTCCTATTTGAAGATTCCAAATATTATTGCAGCAGCTGAAATTACGAATGCAGATGCCATTCATCCTGGCTATGGATTTTTAGCAGAAAATGCTAATTTCTCTAAAATTTGTGCTGAAAATGGTATCAAGTTTATTGGGGCTTCTCCAAAGATGATAAAAAATATGGGCGATAAAGCTTCTGCTAAAGAGACCATGAAAAAGGCGGGAGTACCAACTATTCCTGGTTCAAAAGGACTTATTAAAAATTTCGAAAACTGTAAAAAATTAGCCAAAGAAGTTACTTATCCTGTAATGCTAAAAGCAACTGCTGGCGGTGGAGGAAAAGGTATGCGGTTGGTTTGGAAAGAGGAAGATTTAAAAGATGCTTGGGATAGTGCAAGGCAAGAATCCAAAGCGGCTTTCGGCAATGATGGTATGTATATGGAAAAATTTATTGAGGACCCAAGACATATCGAAATTCAAATAATTGGTGATAGCACAGGAAGGGCATGCCATCTTTCGGAAAGAGATTGTTCTATTCAAAGAAGGCATCAAAAATTGATGGAAGAAACGCCTTCTCCTTTTATGACAAAAAAGTTGAGAAAGGAAATGGGAAAAGCGGCTATTAAAGCTGCTGAGGCAGTAAAATATGAGGGAGTTGGAACAGTAGAATTTTTAGTGGATAAACACAGAAATTTCTACTTTATGGAGATGAATACACGTATTCAAGTAGAGCATCCTATTACAGAAGAGGTAATCAATTATGATTTGGTTATGGAGCAAATAAAAGTAGCTGCTGGGATTCCTATTTCTGGTAAAAATTATGAACCGAAACTGCATGCCATTGAGTGTAGAATAAATGCGGAAGACCCTTATAATGACTTTCGCCCAAGTCCTGGAAAAATTACTAATTTCCACACTTCTGGTGGGCATGGGATTAGGGTAGATACCCATGTGTATGCTAATTATGTGATTCCACCCTATTACGACTCCATGATTGTAAAACTAATTACGGTTGCACAAACAAGGGAAGAAGCCATTTCTAAAATGGAAAGAGCTTTAGATGAATTTATTATTGAAGGAGTGAAAACTACTATTCCGTTTCATCAAGCTTTGATGAAAAATGAAGATTTTAGAGCTGGAAATTATACCACTAAATTTATGGATGATTTTCAGTTGTAAGAGCTTTTGTCATTGCGATAAAACAAAGTTTTAGAAGCAATCTTACAAAAAACCTCTCCCTTTTAGGGGAGACAGATTTTGATAAAATTAGAGGGGTTTATTTTAAATAACCACACGATAAAATCGTGCGGGAGCTAGGGTCTATAAAATCATTATACTGAGTATTTGCTTTCATAATTACAGTTTTTTAAAAGTAAGCTTTTTTTGTCTACTTACAAACTGTCTCAATTTTGGGGGAGATTACATTTCTGTGGTCTAAATTCTATCAACTACAAACCACCAACTATCTATCCTTATACTTTTCAAAAAGCTCCTTTTGGTGGTTGTTTAAGTCAATTTCTTCACCATTAATAAATGCTTGGTGCACATCATTAGTTCTCATGTCTAAGGCATCTCCACTACTTATAAAAAATGTGGCATTTTTGCCATACTCAATAGAGCCAATGAGCTTATCAACTCCTAAAATTTTGGCAGTATTTAAAGTAATAGCAGAAATGGCATCTTCATAATCTAGCCCATAAGCAACAGCAGTTCCAGCAGAAAATGGTAGATTTCTAGCACCCATTGCTTCCATATCGCCTGCATAACTAAAGCAAAATAAAACACCAGCTTCTTTTAGTTTTTTGGCTTGAGTAAATGGCTCGTCAATCGGACTATCTTGGCTGTCGGGTAATCTGTGCACTCTATTTAAGATTAAGGAAATGTTTTTTTCTTTCAGCAAATCCACCATTTTTAAGGCATCTTCCGCCCCAACAATTACTACCTTTTGAATACCTAATTTGCTTGTCATTTCAATTGCATTTCGCATATCTTTTGCATAATCAGCATGAATGTAAAGCGTTTTATTTCCACTAAAAAGCCCTTTCATACTTTCCATTCGCAAATCCATAATTGAAGCAGTTTTGACATAAGCGGCTGCCTTTGTAAAAAAAGTTTTTATCGCCTGCACTCGCTTATTATATTTTTCATTTTTTTTATTCTCTCCCGGTTCTGCCCACCAACCAGTATAATAATAGGAATTTGGCCAATGAAGGTGCAAGCCATCATCTGTTCTAAGTGCTGCATCTTCCCAATTCCAACCATCCAAATGCATCACAGAAGATTGCCCTGAAATAGTACCGCCTCTTGGCGTAACCTGTGCAATTAGTACTCCATTTGTTCGAACTGTTTTTATGATTTTTGAATCAGTATTATAGGCAATAAGCGATCGCACATTTGGGTTAAGCCCGCCTGTTTCTCTATAATCGTGAGTAGCCCTTACTTGATCAATTTCTGTAATTCCAAGAGTTGTATTTGGCACAATAAAAGCGGGGTAAATATGCTTGCCATTTAGTTTGATAATGGTATCGTAAGCAGTAGGATTTATTCGGATAATACTTGCATTTGCTACCAATGAGAATTTACCATTTTCCACTGCAATAGCTGCATTTTCAATTTTTAGTCCATTGCCCAAATGTGCAACTGCCCCTAGATACAAAATATGACTTTGGGCAAGTGTAATTTGCGCAAAAGAAAAACAGAAAAAAGTTAAGATTAGTTTTTTTATCATGGCTCTAAAGTTTCACAATGGTATAATTTTTCTTTATGTTTTTTTGGCTTTTGCTTATCTCCATTTTTATCACTTATCATTTTTTGAATAATACGCATTCTTTCTTTCAAATTCTGCTCTCTTAATTCCAAATCTCTATCTTTATCAAAAAGGCAAATTCCATCTACATAAGTTTGCTGGACTTTAGCATAAATGGACAAAGGATTATCCAACCAAATAACTATATCAGCATCTTTCCCAATTTTAACAGAGCCCATTCTATCCTCCAAATGCAAGAGTTTGGCAGGATTAAGTGTTACCATTTTCCAAGCATTTTCCTCAGAAGTTCCGCCATACTTTACTGCCTTTGCTGCTTCTTGATTTAACCTCCTTCCCATTTCCGCATCATCAGAATTAATTGCAGTTACAACTCCTGCATTATTCAAAAGAGTGGCATTGTAAGGAATAGCATCATTCACCTCAAATTTGTATGCCCACCAATCAGAAAAAGTAGAGCCACCAGCCCCATGTTTTTCTAATTTGTCAGCAATTTTATATCCTTCCAAAATATGGGTAAAAGTATTGATGTTAAAACCCATAGAATCCGCCACATGCATTAGCATATTTATTTCTGATTGCACATAAGAATGGCAAGTAATAAAACGATTGCTTTTCAAAATTTCTACTAGTGCATTAAGCTCTAAGTCTTCCCTTGGGGACTGAGAATTTCTCTTCATTCCATTTGGCATAGCATTATATAAATCCCACTCCAATTGGTATTTTCTTGCCCTGTAAAAAGCATCATAAAAAACTTGCTCCACTCCCATTCTACTTTGTGGGAAACGCACCCGATTAAAATCACCCCAGTTGGATTGCTTTACATTTTCGCCTAAGGCAAATTTGATAAAGCCATCTGCATTTTCAATCTTCATTTCTTCAGCACTACTTCCCCATCTGAGTTTTATAAGTGCCGACTGTCCGCCAATAGGATTTGCCGAACCGTGCAAAAGTTGAGAGGCAGTTACCCCTCCAGAGAGTTGCCGATAAATATTGATGTCGATTGCATTTATCACATCTCCAATCCGAACTTCTGCCGTTACTGCCTGACTTCCTTCATTCACACCTCTTGTAATTGCAATGTGGGAATGCTCGTCAATTATTCCGCAAGTAATGTGTTTTCCGCTTGCATCAATTGTGCTTACCAAATCTTCTTTTTCAAAAATATCTTTTGGATTCAAATCATTCCCGACTGCTAAAATTTTCCCGTTTTTAATGGCAACATCTGAATTTTCTAAAATTCCTTCTACCTCATTAGTCCAAACTGTTGCATTTTTAAAAAGAATAGTTTCTGCTTTTGGTTTTTGTAAAAATCCATACGATTTATTGGGTAGCCAAATTGTTGGTGTAATGCTATCAATTTCTGCTAAAAAAGGTTTTATATTTTCTGTAAAAATAGAATCTCTTATCATTATAAAATGGTGAAAAACACCATCTTTACTTTGATAACGCCCACTTATTTTATCATTAGTAAAAGTTCCAACTGAGCGGAAATCTCCATTTTTTGAAGTTATACTAATTTCATTTGCAGAAAGGGAAGTGCTAAGCGGCAAGGAATCCAATAAAAATATAGTTGCTTTCAGCTTTCCTTTCTTTCCTTTAATTTCTACCAACTCATTTTTAAATTCATTAGAATTTAGAGTGTAAAATCCTCTTACATCTATTTCTTGTTTCTTGCTAACAACAAATTTTTTCCCGCCCACCCAATTTTCATAAATTACACCATCTTCAAAAATATCTTTGGAGCAAATAATAAAATTAGCGTATTTCCCACTTTCAATAGAGCCAATTAGATTTTCTGCATTCACCATTTTAGCCGGAATTGTTGTAAGAGCAGCAAGTGCCTCTTTTTTGGTAAGTCCTTTTTTTACAGCTATTTTTAAGTTGCTTAAAAAATCTTTTTTTGTTTTATTATCAGAAGAAGTAAAAGAAAAAGGAATGTTATTATTTGCTAAAATTGCAGGATTGAAAGGTGCTGTTTCCCAATGTTTTAAATCAGAAAGTGTAATATTTTCTGCTTCTTCAGGGTTTTCTACTTCATAACTTGTTGGAAAGTTAAGCGGCAGAATAAAAGAAAAGTCAGTTTGCTTAATAACATCCAACTGCTTATACTCATCTCCATTTCCTTTAATAATATAATCCACTTCAAATTCATCCGAAATTTTGTAAATTCTCGAAATATCAAATGCATCATTTATTTCAAAAACTTGTGGCAAATCTTGCTGATTATTGAATGCCTCAAAAGAATAATTAATGTCTTCTACATCTTGCTCGTACCACTCTGCATCCAAAAAAGTTTGCCTTAATAGAGCAATACTTCCCATTAGTGAAGTAGGATATTTCTGCCTAGAATTTCCTTTATTAAAAGAATAATGAGCGGAGGCATTTTTGATTAAAATATTTTGATGTTCTTTTTTATCAGATAACAAAAGCAATCCACCAGTTCCTCTTGCAATACCATTTTGCTGATGCGTGAGAACTGTTCCAAAGCCAATTTTCCTGTAAGTTCCAGCTTCTTTACTATCATTTTTAAAATTATTTGCAGCAATTATTTCTGGATGAATTGCCTCATTCCAATGGAAAGCACCTTGTTTTTTGCTATCGTATTGAGGACGGTAAGAGTGCTCTTTACTTGCCTGTTTTACCAAGCCATAATTGGAGTTAAGGTCAATAAAAGAAGGATAAATATAGTCGCCTTTTACATTGATAACAATTGCATTTTCTGGAATTTGCACAGCAGTATCAACTTCTAAAATTTTATTTCCATGTACTAGTAAAACCCCATTTATAATCTCATTCTCTACATTTATAATCTGGGCATTTATAAAAGCATAGGTTGGTTCAAATTCTGTAGCAACTCCATTTATAGGAAAAGTTTCCTGAGCAAAAGAGGCAAAAGAAAAAAATAGGAAAATAAGAAAAATAATTCGTTTCAGCATTTTATAAAATTAAAGCCGTGAAAATACCAAAATTTTATGATATAAATTTGTTTCTTTGCTTTCACTAACCAAAAACTAAAGTTATGATCAAAATGTTTCACCACTTATTACCCTTTATTTTTTACATTGTTTTGCTCATTGTAATTGTAAAATCATTTATGGGAAAAATTGCAAATCCAAAAAAAGATTTTCTATTAACTTCTGTATTAATGCTGGCTCATATTCAGCTTATTTTAGGAGTAGTTTTGCTTTTTGAATTCATCTCAAATGCGGGAGTTCATATGGGAGAATCAGCCAACAGATTCTCTGCTGTAGAACACCCTTTAATGATGATAATTGGGGTAATCCTCATCACCATAGGAAAAGTAAAAGCAAAGAAAATAGAAGATTTGGAAAAAGTCAACAAAACGATTTTTTCTTACTTCTTTATTGCATTAGTGCTCTTTGCGCTTAGAACTCCCTGGGATAAATTATTTTAAATTTTAGATGTCAGAAAAAGCAATTCTTATTGGAGTAATTACTCCACAGCAAAACAAAAATCAATCAGAAGAGTATTTGGAAGAATTGGCTTTTTTAGCAAAAACTGCTGGAGCAATACCTGTAAAAAGATTTCTTCAAAAGTTAAATGTTCCAAACAATAAAACTTTTTTGGGAAAAGGAAAAATTGAAGAAGTGAGGCAATACGCCAAAGCAGAAGAGATTGAACTTATCATTTTTGATGATGATTTGAGTCCTGTTCAACTTAGGAATATTGAGAAGATTTTAGAATGTAAAATATTAGATAGAAGTAATTTAATATTGGATATTTTTGCTTCCAGAGCCCGATCGGCAAATGCAAAAACACAAGTAGAATTGGCACAATATCAATATTTGCTTCCCCGCCTTACCAGAATGTGGACTCACCTTGAACGGCAAAAAGGAGGGATAGGAATGAGGGGCCCAGGGGAAACTCAAATTGAAACCGACAGAAGAATTATTGGACAAAAAATTTCTTTACTAAAAAAGAAATTAGAAAAAATTGACAAACAAAAAACAACCCAAAGAAAAGGTAGGGGAAATATGATTCGAATAGCTTTGGTTGGCTATACTAATGCCGGAAAATCTACTTTAATGAATCAACTGAGTAAATCAGAAGTGTTTGCAGAAAACAAACTTTTTGCTACTTTGGACACTACCATTAGAAAAGTTGTGGTAGAAAATTTACCTTTTTTATTGGCTGATACAGTTGGCTTTATTCGCAAACTCCCGCATCAGTTGGTAGATTCATTCAAATCAACTTTAGATGAAGTGCGAGAATCGGATTTACTTTTGCATGTAGTAGATATTTCTAATCCTAATTTTGAAAGCCAAATAGAAGTAGTAAATCAAACGCTTGCAGAAATAGGCGCAAGCGACAAACCCTTAATTTTGGTATTTAACAAAACAGATGCTTTCACTTTTACAAAAAAAGAGGAAGATGATTTGACACCAAAAACAAAAGAAAATGTCTCTTTGGGAGAATGGAAAAAAACTTGGATTTCAAAAATGGAAGACAATACTATTTTTATCTCGGCACTTAACAAAACTAATTTTGAGCAGTTGAGAAAATTATTGTACGAAAAAGTAAAAGCTCTTCACATTAAAAGGTATCCTTACAACAATTTTCTATACTAAGAAAAATCTTGCAAATCGTAAAGTTTTTTGTAGTGCTTATTATTTGCAATAAGTTCCCTATGCGTACCAGATTCTACTATTTCTCCTTCATGCAAAACAATAATTTTATCGGCATGTTGAATGGTAGAAAGTCGGTGGGCAATTACAATGGAAGTTCGGTTTTGCATCAAACTATTTAGTGCATCTTGTACCAATTTTTCCGACTGAGTATCTAAGGAAGAAGTCGCTTCATCTAAAATTAAAATAGGAGGATTTTTAAGTATTGCACGAGCAATGCTTACCCTTTGCTTTTGTCCGCCAGAGAGTTTTACTCCTCTATCCCCAATATTAGTTTGATAAGCATTTTCTGTTTGCAATATAAAATCGTGTGCATTAGCAACTTTTGCAGCCGCTTCCACTTCTTGTTTTGTGGATGTAGGATTTCCTAATAAAATATTGTTGTAAATAGAATCGTTAAACAAAATAGATTCCTGATTTACTATGCCCATCAATTTTCTTACATCTTCTATTTTTAAATTTTTAATACCCTCTCCATCTATTTTTACAGCACCAATTTTCACATCATAAAACCGAGCAATTAAATCTGCTAAAGTTGATTTTCCACTTCCCGATTGCCCCACCAATGCCACCGTTTCTCCTTTTTTTATACTGAAATTTATTTCTTTTAGAACCTCAATATTTTCATAGCTAAACGATACGCTTTCAAATTTTATTTCAGATTGAAATTTATTAATTCCTTTTGCATTAGTACTATCCTTTATCTCATTTTCTGTATCCAATATTTCGTGAATTCTGGAAGCTGAAGCACTTCCTTTTTGTATAAAATAATAAGCAGAAGTAAAGGATTTTGCAGGAGGAATAAGTTGAGAAAAAATAGCAATATACCCTATAAACTCTTCTGGAGAAAGAGCGCTATTCCCGCTTAAAACCAAACTGCCGCCAAACCACATTACAACAATCATTACTATTGTGCTGAGGAACTCACTCATTGGAGAAGATAAATCTTTTTTCCTAAGTAGCTTTGTCATGATATTTTTATAATCGGCACTTTCTTTTTCAAACTTTTTATGAATTATTTTCTCCGCATCAAATGCTTTTATAATTCTAAGTCCTGAGAGATTTTCATCAATAATAGAAAGTAAATCACCCATTTTACTTTGCCCTCTATCAGATGATTTTTTTAAGCTTTTCCCAATAAGAGCAATCAAGAAACCAGTTATGGGAAATAAAATAACCACAAAAAGTGTAAGTCCAGGGCTGATAATAATAAGGGTAATCAGAAAAATAATAATGTTAAGAGGGTCTTTGAAAAACATTTCCAAAGAACTCATTATACTCCATTCAATTTCCACCAAATCGGTAGTCATTCGTGCAGTAATGTCCCCTTTTCTTTTTTCTGTAAAAAAGGAAATTGGCAAACTAATAATCTTTTTATTCAAATCATTCCGCAAATCACAAACTACTCCATTTCGGATTGGAGAAAGAAAATAAAGTGCTAAATATCTACATAAATTCCTGAAAAAGAACATCACTAAAATTAAAATACAGACAAAAACAAGTGCTTCTACTTTCCCCTTATCATCAATAATATTGGTGATAAGTGCATAAAAATTTTCTTTTATAGCGGTAGTAGAAAATCCTAATTCTGTTGGGTTATATACCTTTTTTTGTGTGCCAAAAAGCAAACCCAAAAAAGGAATAATCATAGTGATAGACACTAATGAAAATAAGATGTTGAGAATGTTGAAAAATATGTTGAGTCCTGCATAGCCAAAATAGGGTTTTACATATTTTAAAATTCTGAAAAAATCTTTCATAGGGGCAAAGATAGAATAATGTATCTTTGCAAAATGGAAAGTACCCGACAAAAAAAGATTTCTCGCCTTTTACAAAAGGATTTAGCAATTATTTTTCAGCAAGATGCCCCAGCTATCTTTGGTAAAATTCTTTTTACCGTTACGGCAGTTAGGGTTTCAGCCGATTTGTCGGTAGCAAAAGTTTATTTGAGCATTTTCCCTGTGAAAGACACTAAAAAACTGATGAAGCAGATAAAAGAAAAATCGCCATTTTTTAGAAACATTTTAGCAAAAAAAGTGCGACATCAACTGAGAATAATTCCAGAATTACACTTTTTTTTAGATGATTCTGCCGATTATGCTGATGAAATTAACAGGTTATTGAAAGAATGAATTTCCATTTTTTTATAGCAAAACGGTATTTTTTTAGTGGAAAAACCAAAACAGCTGTAAATATTATTTCCTTTATTTCTTTGCTTGGCGTTACCATTGGCACTGCTGCTTTGGTGCTTCTGCTTTCAGTTTTTAATGGCTTTGAAGATTTACTACTTAGTATGTACAATTCATTTGATCCACACCTTAAAATAACTTCCAATGAGGGCAAAACTTTTAATTCCGAGTATATAATTTCTGATTTGGGAAACAATGAAGACATCCTTTATTTCACGGATGTGTTGGAAGAAAAAGTGCTGATGAAAAATGGAGAGCACGAATTTATTGCTTCCATAAAAGGGGTGGGGAAGGATTTCAGTAAAATGACGAATCTGGATAGTATAATTGTAGAGGGAGAGAATATTGATAAATATCAAAATAAAAGTGTGGCAATTCTTGGGCAAGGAGTTGCTTATCATCTTTCAATGGGGGTAGGGAATATGTTCAATCGACTGAAAATATTTGTTCCAAATAGAGAAAGCAAAACGCTACTTAATCCAAGCAATGCTTTTTCGTCTACATCCGTTTTACCGATAGGAATTTTTAGTTTAGGAGCAGAATACGACAACAAATACATCATCACACCCATTGTTTTTTTACAAGATTTGTTGCAGAAAAAAGAGGTTTCTGCTGTGCAGCTGCAACTAAAAGATGAAAACAAAATGTTGGCAGTGCAAAAGTTTTTGCAAAGCAATTTGGGTGAAAATTATAAAGTAAGCAACCGATTGCAACAGCATGCCGTTTTGCATAAAATTTTGAATTCAGAAAAATTGGGGGTTTTCTTAATTCTCACCTTTATGCTAATTATTGCTACCTTCAATATTATTGGGTCTCTTAGTATGCTTATGATAGAAAAAAAGAATGACATCCAAACCTTTTGGAATTTGGGAGCGACACAGAAAAGCATCCAAAAAATATTTTTTACAGAAGGAATGCTAACCATGATCATTAGTAGTTTTTTAGGAATTCTGCTCGGACTTTTACTTGCTTTTGCTCAAATGAAATATGGAATAATTGGAATGGGAGAAGGAAATTTTATTATTCATTCTTATCCTGTAGCAATACATTATTTGGATTTACTTTGGGTGGAGATAACCGTTTTGCTTATCGGATTATTTGCATCCTATTATCCTGCAAAGGTTTTGAGTAAGCGGTTGGTTTGAGAAAACAATTTGAAGCAGGAAATTATACCACTAAATTTATGGAAGATTTTCAGTTGTAACGACTCTTGTCTTTGCCAAAAATAAATATTAAAAATCCATTTCCACCAAAACAGGGCAATGGTCGGAATGATGGGCTTGACTAAGTATTGTAGAACGGCTTAAATTTGGAAGCAAATTCTCACTTATCATATTGTAGTCAATGCGCCAACCCAAGTTTTTGGTTCTTGCATTTGCCCTATAACTCCACCAAGAATAGTGGTGTGGATTAGGGTTTAGTTGCCTAAAGCTATCAATAAAACCACTAGCTATAAAACTACTCATCCACTCTCTTTCTTCTGGTAAAAATCCAGAAGTGTTTTTATTTCTTTGTGGATTATGAATATCAATGGCCTTGTGGCAAATATTATAGTCGCCAGAAATAATAAGCTTGGAAAAATCTTTTTTTAGGGTATTGATGTACTCTTGAAACTGAGCTAAAAATTTCATCTTAAATGCTTGCCGAACATCTCCACTACTTCCAGAAGGGAAATAAGCACTCATCACAGAAGTCTCATCAAAGTCTGCTCTTAATATTCTGCCCTCAAAATCAATTTCTGCTATTCCACAACCATATTCAACATGTTTTGGTTTTATTTTGCTCAATATCGCTACTCCACTATACCCTTTTTTTTCTGCTGAATTCCAAAAACAATGATAGCCCAAATCGGTAAAAATGCTTTCATCAAATTGCTCAATATTGGCTTTTATTTCTTGCAGACAAACTACATCTGCATTGCTAGCTTTTAGCCAAAGTGCAAAATCTTTTCTTAGTGCCGCACGAATTCCATTTACATTGTAAGTAAGGATTTTCATTATTTCAAATTAAATTTTTGTGTTCCGACAAGTAGTCCGTCAATATAAACTTCCAACAAATAATCTCCTTCTTTTAATGGGTTTCTTCTTTTGAAATCAATATTTACTGGCAACAATTTATTATCATATTGCAATTGTTTTTTAGTAGAATATTTTAATTCCCCTTTGGTAGTGTTAAAGGTTTGTTTTCTGCTTGTATTAAGCAAAAGTTTCCCCTCAGGATTTAAAAAACGGATGTAAATATTTATTGCACCATTTTCTGCAATTGGGTTGTTCTTAATGGTAAAGTTTGTTCTGATATTTATTACTTTTGATGCTTTGGTGGTCTCCACCTCTTTTCCGCTATTTCGGTATTTTAGGGTTTGCACCAAAACATCCCCAATTTCCAAAACTGAGCCCTTGTTTACTTTATCAATTAATTCTTGATTTTCTTTACTCAGTTTATAGTTTTTCCAATTGATATTTTTATTTACCTTTATAACGCTATCTTTTTCGTTATGTAGTTGCACATTTATGGTGTATAAAGAATCAATATCTGCCAAATATTTTTTGGATATTGTTTTCAAGATTTGCATTTTTTCTTTGGCGGCTCTCAAATCTTCTTTGGTACGAATCAAGTTTCTGATTTCTGCTATTTGTGAGCGAATAGTTGAATCCTTTTCTCCTAATTGAATATTGAGTTCTCCATATTGCTCCAAGAGATTATCGTGCTCATCAATCAAATCATCCAAATCATCACGCAAAGCATTTTTTTCTTCAATAAATTGCATTTTTATTGCTTGTTGCTTTTCTATTTTTTTGTCTTGTAGAAAAAGAAAAACAACTAACGCAATGACTAAAACGCTTAAAATATACAGCCACTTTTTACTGCTTTTTTGCTTTGGGATATTTTGCTGTTCCATCAACTATTTTTTCTTCTTTTTGGTTTTTGATTTTTGCTTTTCTTCTTTTTTAGGTGGATTTGACTCCTGCATTTTCTCAGGAGATTTACCTTTTTCATCCACATAATTTAGGCGTAATTCTGAAAGCATACCATCTAACATTTTCTCCATATCTTCCGAGATATTTCCTTTTGTTTTTTCTTTTAGCATTGCCATCAAATCAATGGTCTGGCTTACATACTCCAAATTTCTACTTACTTGCCCTGTTGGGTCGGCAATTTTGCCTAACCCTTGCATTGCTGAAGTATGAAACATATAAAGCAACTGCATAAATAACTGATCATTTTTGTCCATAATTTTCTTTTTAGATTATAACATTCAAAAGTACAATTTATTACGCATAAAAAAACCACCAATGGTGGTTTTTTGTGGACCTCTCGGTCCTTATTTCGAACTTTTTTAAAGGTTCATGATAATTTAAAAAGAATTTTATCTTTGTAAATTACTGAATACCA
>CAYVKX010000051.1:0-15245 GCA_964452095.1 uncultured Weeksellaceae bacterium | reverse complement strand
GGTACAAGAGGAATGTATTTATGTGTACCAAGAGATATGACCAGAGCTGCAGGATTTTATAATACTTTAATGCATTCGAACGACCCAGCAATGGTTATTGAATGTTTGAATGGATATAGAATAAAAGAAAAAATGCCAAATAATATTGGTGAGTTCCGTGTACCATTAGGAAAAGTAGAAACAACAAGAGAAGGTGATGATATTACATTAGTAACTTATGGTAGTACTTGGAGAGTGGTAATGGATGCTGCAGAAAAATTAGAAAGAGCAGGAATTTCATGTGAAATAATTGATACACAAACTTTAGTTCCTTTCGATTTGAGTCATGATATTGTTGAAAGTTTGAAGAAAACAAACAGATTATTAGTAATAGATGAAGATGTTCCTGGTGGAGCTACTGCATATATTTTACAAAAGATTGTAGAAGAACAAGATGCGTATAATTACTTGGATTCTGAGCCGCAAACTTTGGCAGCTAAAGCACACAGACCTCCTTACGGAGCAGATGGAGATTACTTTACAAAACCATCATCTGAAGATGTATTTGAGAAAGTTTATGAAATGATGAATGAGGTAAATCCTACTAAATTTCCACCTTTATACTAAATGAAAAAAACTACTGAATCTGACTCTAATTATGATGGTCTGGACAAAATGTCTGTTTCAGAACTTCTAACAAATATAAATAGAGAAGATAAAACGGTAGCAAAGTCTGTAGAAAAACAGATAAATCATATAGAAAAATTAATTGCAACAATTGTTCCTAAAATGAAAATTGGGGGACGATTGTTTTATATTGGTGCAGGTACTTCTGGAAGATTAGGAATTGTAGATGCATCTGAATGTCCTCCAACTTTTGGGGTAGATCATGGTTTGGTTATTGGACTTATGGCTGGTGGAGATAAAGCTATGCGAAAAGCAGTGGAATTTGCTGAAGATGATACTGAGTTAGGGTGGAGGGATTTATCGGAATACAACATAAATACAAATGATGTGGTAATAGGAATAGCTGCATCTGGTACTACTCCTTATGTTATTGGTGCTCTTAAAAAATGTCAGGAAAGAAATATAGCTACTGCTTGTGTAGTTTGTAATGAAGGAAGTCCTCTTTCTGAAGTTTCTGATTTCCCTATTGAAGTAGTTGTTGGTCCTGAATTTGTAACTGGAAGCACTCGTATGAAATCAGGAACGGCACAGAAATTAGTTTTGAATATGATTTCTACTTCTGTAATGATAAAGTTAGGGAAAGTAAAAGGAAATAAAATGGTAGATATGCAACTTTCTAATAATAAATTAGTAGATAGAGGAACTAAAATGATAATGAAGGAAATAGAAGTAGATTATGAAACTGCAAATGCTTTGTTAAAGGAATATGGTTCTGTCCGAAATGCTGTAAATAATTATAATGGATAAAGAAAAACTTATAAAAGGAGGGATGTGGCTTTCAGGGGTTTCCTTAAGTATTATGCTTTCTGCAATGAGCCTATATGCAGGTTTTAATAATATGCGTTTTGGAAGTTATACTATGATTATTATTGGCTTGCTACTAATTCCTGCAATTTTCTTTTTTGCATATAAAGGTTTCGGACTTATATTAAATGCTATTTTTGAGAAGAAGTAGTATTCTTATCAGCTCTTGTCATTTGTCTTTTTCCTGGAGGTCCATCTAAAGCAATTACTTTAAAGCCAACCGCTTTCATAGTTCGTTTTACAACTCCTTTAGCACAGTAAGTTACTAAAAACCCATCTTCTTTCAAGAAATCATGCATTTTTCTAAAGATGATGTCTGTCCAAAGTTCTGGCTGCTTTTCAGGAGAAAAAGCATCAAAATATATAATATCAAATTTGGTGTTTGAAGTGTAATTTTCTAAATTGCTTTTGCTTTTTGTTAAAGTAAAGAATTCATGTATCTTACATTCTTTTTCCCAAGGTATTTCATGTAAACTTAAAAGTGATTCTTTCTCAAGTCCAATTAAATCAGTGAAATTAAGTTTGGTGTAACTCTCTTTTGGAACAGGGTATAATTCCATAGAATAGTAATTTACCTTAATCTTTTTTTGTACTGCTTTTTGAGAAGTTAAAAGTGCATTTAATCCTGTTCCAAACCCAATTTCCAGAATATTTAATTCTTTTTTATCTGAAGATGAAAAACCATTTTTAATAAAGACATGTTCGGCTTCAACTATTGCACCATGTTTTGAGTGATAAGTTTCGTTTATTTCTGGATTGAAAATAGAATGAGACCCATCATTCGTAATAACAATTTTATTACTCATTTACCTAATGTGTAATTTTTTAATTCTTTTTACTGGCCCTGGGCAAATTTGTTGATGGCAATTGACACATGCTTGTATCATATTATTGTAAAGTCCTGTTTTATCTTCATTGGAATTTATTAATTCCTTTACCGAGTAAATATAATTATCAGCAAAAGATGTGAATCTACCATCATCTCTTACATTAGCATCAGTAGGATTAGAGGTATGCAATTCTTCAAACTTTAAAAAGAACTCAATTTCTTCATTGTTAATTATTTGAGCTTTTATTTGTTCAGTATTAGCTACTAATTCTCTCATGAGTAAAGCCAACTCACTATCTTTATTTGGAAAATTTGTAGACTGCTTACTTTCTTTTTGCTCGCTTGAGCAAGAAAAAAAAGAGGATGCAATAATGCATCCTCCTAATATTTTTAAACTTAACTTCATATTACTTTAATATTACTCCTGTTGCTTCTTCAATACTGTAAGAAATTTCAGGTTCAGTAATTGCATCAATTTCTTCTTGGGTAGCTTCAGCATCCTCTAATTGATGTTTTAACCAAGCAACTGAAAGTGTATCTACTTTTGCAACACCTTCAATGATTGCTGTAGTTCCTGCAGCATCAAGTGGCATAAAAAATCCGTAATCTAAAAATCTAACTAACATTTGATTGTTTTCATCTAAATCAACCTCCATCCAACAACCTTTCTTTTGGCATACTGCATTAATTGTGCCTTCCACTTTTACTTGTGCGGAGTCCTCATGAGAAAGTATAGCCATCAATTCTTCTCCTGAAATCACTCCTTCCCCAGTAATGTTTTCATCACCAAATTTTTGGATTGTTACTTCTTGTTCTTTAACTTCTTCTGTTTTTTGGTTGTTATTGCACGCAAAGGCAAACAAAACAACACTTAATAAGACAATTTTCTTCATTTTAATTTAATTTTTTGTATTTTTAGAGCTGCAAATATATACTAAAAATTGAATTTTACACCAAAAATATGGGGTGTTGCAAAATAATAATTAAACAACTATATTTACCAAGTAATAAATTGAATAAATTTAGTTTGAACAAATAAGATAAAAATACATTTTTCTTGTTTTTTATTGTGGAGAGTGTATTTTATGTTCAAATTTGCCGTACAATTTAAAACAAAAGAATTATTAACCAATTAAATTTTAAAATCATGAAAAAACTAATGACATTCGTAATTGTTTCAGCAATGGCTGTTACTACTTACGCAACTCACCTAATGGGTGGGCAAATTGTAGCTACTAATATTGGTGGTTACGATTATCAAATCGAATTTACTGCTTACAGAGACACGATCGGTATTCCAATGCAACTCTCAGCTACATTTACTATTTTTGAGCAAGATACTAGTGGTGCATGGACTTATGTATTTGATTCAACAGTAAATTATGATACAACTTCTGGCGGTTTAATGCCTTCAGTAGTTTCAGTATATGGTGTGGAGGTTTATACCTTTATAGATACCATTACAATGCCAGGAGATGGTTATTTTGCTATTAGCTGGGATGCTTGTTGTAGAAATGGAGCAATTATCAATATGTCTAACCCACTAAGTGAAAGTATGAAATTATCTACTTTTCTACAGGTTGATAGTTTGAATCCAAACTCTTCCGCTTCTTACACTACTCCTCCTGTTGCTTATTTGCCTGCTCATACGCTATGGCAATACAATCCACTACCGTTTGATCCGGATGGAGATTCTCTAGCTTGGCACTTAGCTGTTCCCCTTGATGATAATGGTACAGTAAATGGATATGAATTCCTTTCTGATTCGGCTTATTCTGATTCTGCTGCTGTATTTTCTTTAGATTCTATTACAGGAGCGCTTACTTGGAGTGCAAATATGGTAGGCAACTTTGTTGCATCTTTTATAGTTGAAGAATTTAGAAATGGTGTTTCAATTGGCTCAATGAGAAGAGATATGCAATTTATTGTTATACCTGACACTTCTAATGCAATGCCTCAAATTTCTAATATGCAATCGGTACCAACAAATTCTGGTGGTTATCCTTATATTGTTTTAAGTCCTTCACAAAATTTCCAATTACACCTTTTAGCTTCTGATGCTGATGTGCTTGATGTAGTAAATATGTCTGGATTTGGTGAGCCATTTGATTTGACTACTGCTCCTGCTACATTGAATGTAGTTCCAACAGGAAATGGTAACGAAATTGAAGGAACTCTTTCTTGGACTCCTGATGTAAGTGCAGTAAGAACTGCTCCTTATTTGGCAGTATTTAGAGTAAGCGATCAAATGTTTTATTTTGATGAAACCATTCAGTTTGAAGTTTCTTCAACTACAGGAATTGAAGTTAATAATAGTATTACTTTTGAGAACATCTTCCCTAATCCAATTGTAGGAAATGCTTTATTGCATGTTCCAGTATCTTTGGAGAAAGGAGCTGTTGTTTCAATGGATATATACAATATTTTAGGAGTGAAAGTTTATCAATCTGGTGAAATGAATTTCTCAGCAGGTAAGCATCTAATTCTTAAGAATATTGATTTAAATAGTGGACAGTATTTAATTTCTGTTAAAGATAATAATGGAAATATACTCAACACTGAACGCTTAGTTGTGGTTAAGTAATCTGAAAACGATTGAACTAAACTCAGTTTACATGTTTTGGGGAAAGGGGGGCAATTTGCTCCCCTTTTTTTATTAGATTTGTACTCTCAAAATTCAAGTAACATTACGCATGAAAATTACCAAAATTACTCAATCAAATATTCAAAATGTAGATTTCAATAATCTGAAATTTGGAGCTACTTTTTCCGACCATATGCTTGTATGCAAATATAAAGATGGAAAGTGGGGAGATGTAGAAATAAAACCCTATGGTCCTATCTCAATGTTTCCAGGAATGCAAGCTGTGCATTACGGACAATCGGTTTTTGAAGGAATGAAGGTTTTTAAAACTAAAGATGGAAGGGTGCTTACTTTTCGTGCAGAAGATAATTTTAACCGACTGAATAAATCAGCAAAAAGGATTTGTATCCCGGAAGTTCCAAAAGAAATCTTCACGAAAGGATTACACGAACTTTTAAGTTTGGATGCCGATTGGGTAAGGGAGGGAGATAATTTTTCCCTTTATATTCGTCCTTTTATTTTTGCTTCTGGACAGTGTATAAAAGCTACCATTTCTGATGAATATACTTTTATGATTATTTGCTCGCCAACCACCACTTACTATGAAGGCGATATGCATGTGTTAATTGAAGAAGATTTTACTCGTGCAGCCAAAGGAGGAACGGGAAATGTAAAAGCAGCTGGGAATTATGCGGCTTCATTTTATCCTACAAAATTGGCAAGAGAAAAGGGTTTTAGCCAGATTATTTGGACTGATGCCGAAAACCATGAATATTTGGAAGAAGCTGGCACCATGAATATCTGGATTCGAATTGATGATAAACTAATTACTCCCAATTTGAGCGATACTATTTTGGGCGGAATTACTAGAGATAGCATATTGCAAATAGCTGTTGATATGGGGATTGAAGTACAGGAAAGACAAATCAGTATAAAAGAATTAAAGGAGGCACACAAAAATGGAGGGTTGAAAGAAGCGTTTGGAACTGGAACGGCTGTTTCGGTTATATTTATTGGTTCTATTACTCAGGGCGATTTTAAGATGCAGTTACCAAAGCAAGAAAATAGTTATGCCAAAAAACTAAAGGAAACTATTGTAGGAATTCAGCATGGAAATATTGAAGATAAGCATGGATGGACAAAGGTGGTAGAGGGTTCGGTAACCAGTAGTCAGTAATCAGCCCTTATTATTTAACACCATTTTGTAGTGCATAATTCCTGCCTCTTCAAATTCTTTTCCGTCTTTTTTAAACCCTAATTTTTCATAAAAAGGCAATACTTGCACTTGTGCGTGCATATAAATCATGCCTTTAAAATCTGATAAATCAGAAAGAATTTCTTTTAATATTAAATGCCCTAAACCTTTCCCTCTTTCAGAGCTTAATACAGCAAATCGTTCTAATTTGTAACCGTTTTGTGTTTTTCTGTGGCGAGCAGTTGCTTTGGCTCTTTCATCTACTAAAAGTAAAAAATGAGTGGATTCTTCTTCAAATTCCCACTCTAATTCTTCTGGGCAATTTTGTCCTATTACAAAAACCTCATACCTAATAGCATGAGCCATTTTCATTAGTTTTTCATTCTCAAAAGTGAATTTTTTTATCTCAACCATTTTAAAAGTTTATTTCTGTAAAAATATGTATTTTTGTTGAAACTTAAAAACGATAATTATGAAGAAAATATTTTTATCTGCAATATTGAGTGTAATCACTCTTTTTGCAATGGCTACAAAACCGCATACTGATCACATTCAAGTGGATGCTGAAAAATCAAGTATCAAATGGATTGGATCTAAAATTGCCGAGTCGCATGAGGGTACTGTAAATATCCAAAAGGGCGTTTTGATGATTAAACATGGAACTTTAGTTGGAGGTCAAATCAGTATTGATATGAGCTCATTAGCAAATACTGATATTGAATCAGAAAAGTACAAAGGAATGTTAGAAGGGCATTTGAAATCAAATGATTTCTTTAATGTAGAAGAATTTCCTTTAGCTACAATTACGATTACTAATGCTGTAAAAGGGGAAGGAAATAATTATGCAGTTACGGCTGATTTAACTATTAAAGGAACCACTCGTTCTATCAACTTTGATGCTGAAGTAAATGTAAACGGACTTAATTTTTTCGCTATTGCTAAAATTAAAATTGACCGAACTAAATGGGATGTAAAGTATAATTCTGGAAATTTCTTTAAAGACTTAGAAGATAAATTAATCTTAGATGAAATAGAATTTGACATTTCTCTTTTGTCGGTGGAAAAATGATAAAGAAAGATTGTTGTTCAATTAAAGGTAGTGCCAATAAGCCCATACTAATTGATGTAACTTCTACTGAAAATAGTAAGCAAAAAAAAGTTGTAGTTTTTTCTCACGGATATAAGGGTTTTAAGGATTGGGGACCGTTTAATAAAGTAGCAGAAGCATTTACTGAGAATGATTTTACTTTCGTAAAATTCAACTTTTCACATAACGGAACCACTGTTGATAGCCCTATTGATTTTGCCGATTTGCAGGCATTCGGTAATAATAATTTCTGTAAAGAATTAGATGATTTGGGTTTGGTTTTAGATTGGGTAGAACAGCATTTTCCTGATGCTGAAATTTTTCTTTTTGGGCATAGTAGAGGCGGAGGGATTTCTATGCTAAAAACGGCTGAAGATAGTAGAATAAAGAAAGTAATTTCTTGGGCTTCTCCCTCTGATTTTACCAGCAGAATGCCTGAAGAGAAAGTTGCTGTTTGGAAAGAAAAGGGAGTGGCTTTTGCCTATAATAGCAGAACCAAACAAAATATGCCAATGTATTATCAGTTTTATGAGAATTGCAAGGAAAATAAAGATAGAATTGATATCCAAAAAGCGATACAAAAATTACATATTCCACAACTTATTGTACATGGAAGTGATGATCCAACAGTTAAAATATTGGAAGCAGAAAACTTAAAAAAATGGAATCCTACTGCTGAGGTTCATATTATTAAAGGTGCAAATCATGTTTTGGGTGGATTCCATCCTTATGATTTAGAAGAATTCCCCACTCATTTGCAGGAAGCAATAGAGGTAAGTATTGCTTTTTTAGAAAAGTAATCGGGCAGAGGCACTCACATTTTGCTCTGCAAAATCTTTATTTAAATATTTGAAATAACCAGCAATTGTAATCATGGCGGCATTATCCGTGCAGTATTCAAACTTTGGAATAAATAAATCAAAATCCTTTTTCTTAGCAAGCTTTTCTAATTCATTTCTTAGGTAAGAATTTGCAGAAACACCTCCGGCAATTGCTATTTGATTGATGCCTGTTTGCTTCATTGCTTTTTGCAATTTAGCAATTAAAATGCTAACAATAGAATGCTGAATAGAGGCGCACAAATCTGCTTTATTTTCCTCAATAAAATTTGGGTTTTCTTTTACCCCATCTTGAATTTTGTAAAGTATTGAAGTTTTTAGCCCGCTAAAACTAAAATCTAAATTTTTAATTTTTGGCTTCCCGAAAGTAAAAGCGTGAATATTCCCATTTTTTGCATACTTATCAATTAGTGGTCCGCCCGGATAGGCGAGTCCTAATATCTTTGCAGATTTGTCAAATGCCTCTCCGGCAGCATCATCCAAAGTGGTACCGATAAGTTGCATCTTATTTACACTTTCTACTTTTACAATTTGTGTATGTCCGCCAGAAACTGTTAAGCACAAAAATGGAAAATTGGGCATTTTTTTTCCTTCATCAATAAAATGTGCTAAGATGTGAGCTTGCATATGATCTACAGTAATTATAGGAATATCCATTCCCATTGCGAATGATTTTGCAAAGGAACTTCCCACCAAAAGTGAGCCCAAGAGCCCAGGGCCAAATGTAAATGCTATGGCATCAATATCTTGCTTTTTGATGTTCGCTTTATTAATTGCGGCATCCACTACAGGAATGATATTTTGCTGATGAGCTCTGGATGCAAGTTCTGGTACAACCCCTCCATATTGCTGATGAATTTCCTGATTTGCCACTACATTCGATAAGATTTTTTGTCCTTTTAAAATAGCAGCAGAAGTATCATCACAAGAAGATTCAATTCCTAAAATAATCGCTTCTTTAGTCATCTAATTTCTTAAAAGAGTGCCCCATTTTATCTCTTTTTGTTTTTAGATAAAACTCATTATGTTTGTTTGATTCAATCTCTAGAGATATATTTTCTACAATCTCAATTCCATATCCCATCAATCCTACTCTTTTTTTCGGGTTATTAGATAATAATCGAATTTTTGTTACTCCAATTTTTCTTAAAATCTGTGCACCAATTCCGTAATCTCTATCATCCATATTAAATCCTAATTCTAGGTTTGCTTCTACCGTATCTCTACCTTTTTCTTGAAGTTCATAGGCCTTTAGCTTGTTGAGCAAACCAATTCCTCTCCCTTCTTGATTCATATACACCAACACTCCTTTTCCTGCCTCTTCAATTTGAGAAAGTGCTGCTTGCAATTGAGGTCCACAATCGCATCTGCAAGAATTAAAAATATCGCCAGTCATACAGGATGAATGCACTCTTACCAATATGGATTCGTTTTCTTCCCACTTTCCTTTTACAAGTGCTAAATGCAATCTTTCATTTGTTATTTGCTTAAAAGCTTTCATTTTGAAATCCCCAAAAGTGGTAGGTAAATCTACGCTTACTTCTTCTGTAATTAAGGATTCATTTTGTATTCTGTATTCAATCAAATCCTTAATAGTAATAAATTTCAGATTGAATTTTTCTGCAATTTTATGCAGCTCTGGCGTTCGTGCCATTGAGCCATCTTCACTTAGTATTTCTACAATCACCCCTGCTGATTTAAGTCCTGCTAGTCGAGCCAAATCTATTGCTGCTTCAGTATGTCCAGCTCTTCTTAGTACGCCACCTTCTCTGGCTTTAAGGGGGAAAATATGTCCTGGTTTTCCAAGATCGTTTGCTTTGGTATTTGGGTTAACAAGTGCTTGAATAGTTTTTGCTCTATCGGATGCAGAAATTCCTGTAGTACAGCCATTTCCAATCAAATCCACAGAAACGGTAAAAGGAGTTTCATAGGCAGCCGTATTTTTTCCTATCATCAAATCAAGTCCTAATTCCTCACATCTTTCCTCCACCAAAGGAACGCAAATAAGCCCTTTGCCATGAGTTGCCATAAAGTTGATCATTTCAGGAGTAACTTTTTCGGCAGCTGCAACAAAATCACCCTCATTCTCCCTGTTTTCATCATCAACTACAATTACTACTTTTCCGGACTTTATATCCTGAATTGCATCTGCTATTGTATTAAATTTCATCTTGTTTTCTTTTTGTTGGTTCCCATAATCCGCTTTTTGATTGAAATAAAAAATCAAATAATCCCAAGAGTAAAGCAAAATTCATGCTGTAAAAATGGGTAATAAAGCGCAAAATTAAGATATGTATTCCGATTTTCCGAAATATGTAGTCAATAATTGGAATTAAAAATAAAACAGCTTGAGCAATTAGTAAGAATAAATAAATAGAATGCTCATCTTTCAAAGTAAAATTAGTCCAAAACATTAGCAATAAAACAAGAGACCCTATCCACCGAATTACTTTGTGAGAGATAAAAACAAATCCTAATTTTTTGAAAGGATTTAATAAGTGTTTAAAGTAAAAAAGGTTCTTAAAATTCCCTGTCGAGATTCTTCTTTTTCTTCTTATTTCTTCTGACAAATGATTGGATACTTCTTCAAAAACTACAGCATCTAAATCATTAATTGCTTGAAATTGTTTGCTTAAAATATTCATGCAAACAAAGAAATCATCTACTAAAAAATCTGTTGGAATAGGGGAGAAGAGCTCTTTTCTAATAGCAAAACAACCGCCAAAAGGCCCCATCAACATTCCCCAAAGTTTGCTCTCAGCATGTTTAAATTTTACCTCAGTACTTATGTAAGTTTTCTCTTGCAGAGAAATGCCGCTTTTTTTAATTCCTCTATTTACCATATTAGAATCTACTAACCCTATTTTTTTGTTTTTAAAGTGCTTGATAAGAGAAAAAATAGTTTTTTTTGAGAAAATAATATTAGCATCTGTAAGAATGATGATTTTATTGCTTGCAAGTTTAATCAACTGATTTACTACTCCAGATTTTCCGGTTCTTGTTTCAAATATTTTAAGTTTTATAAATGGATATTTTTCACTTAGTTGCTCAATAATCTGATTAGTGTTATCAGAAGAACAATCAGAACCGACAATAATTTCCAACTTATTATGTGGAAAATTGCTATCTATTATGCTCTGAATTTTTTCTTCAATTACCGCTTGTTCGTTATAGGCAGCAATCAGTATAGAAACAGAAGGACATTCTCCCAGATTTTTAAATACTTCAGAATTTAAACTTTTATTTTTGCTAAATAATATTACAAAAACAGGAAACAGAAAATAAGTGTAAAAGAGTAAAAAAAAGCAAGTCCAAAATAGTATTATCATGATTTTTGGATTTGATTTAAAAATGAGTCCAACTGTTCTGAAATCTTTTTTGTATTATAATTTTCTTGGATATTTACTTTTGCATTTTCTCCAATCATTCTGCTCTCCACAGGATTATTTAAACACCAAATTATCTGATTGGAAAATTCTTTCTCAGTATCGGCTATTAGTATATTTTTTTTGTGTTGACATTCAATCCCAGAAGCACCAATAGTGGTACTAACAATTGTTTTTCCCATAGCCATTCCCTCCAGAATTTTAATCCGAATTCCGCTTCCATTTAAAAGAGGGGCAATCATTAAATTATGTGTTTGCATAAATTCTTTTGCACTTTTTATCTCTCCATCAATAATGATATTTTTATTAGAAAAATTATGAAAATAATCGGGCATACTTCTGCCAGCTAAGTGTAAAACTACATCCTTTTTCTTTTGATTTACAAGAGGAAAAACTTTCTTTAAAAACCAATTTACTCCATCTTGGTTTGCTTTCCAATCCATTGAGCCAATGTGGAAAATAGTGTTAGGTTTTCCCTCTAATTCTTTTGCATTATCAGTAGTGATTGCAAATGGAATAGTTGTCATTTTATTTGTTGTTTGCCCAGCAAACCACTCCTTATCTCTTTCACTGATTGTGATTATGCTATTCATCTTTTTTGCCATACTTTTTTCGTAATTGCAAAGTTTTTTTTGCAGAAAATTCAGATACCATTTTTTTATAAAATTACTTTCCTGCTCTACTAATCCTTTCCAAATATCAGACTCTACATTATGTGCTCTAAGTACAATTTTAGCTTTTGAGTTTTTGCTTATCACATCAAAATAAGGACAAACAGAAAGTCCTTCTAAAAGTACAATATCAAAATTATTTTCAGCTAAGATTTGTTTTAATCGCTTTGCAAGATTTTCTGAGTAAAAACGATTGGTATTGTAGGAGCTTTTGGAAAATAAATTTTGGAAAGCCGGAAGAATTTTTACAGATGTATCTATAAAAATATGCTCAAAATTAGTATCACTTAAATACTTAGTAGGTACATCTTCAGAATCATGTTTTGGGGTACTAATTGCAATTACTTTTAAGCTATGTCCTTTATTTATTAGGGCATTTGAAATATGATTTATTGCTAATGCGTATCCATCTTTTTTTGGGAAGGGAGGTTTGCTGCATATTTGTAGAATATTCATTGCTTTGTAAACAATTTTCTGAGAGGATTAGTATATTTACTTATATCAAAAGTTGTTATTCCTTTGGAAGTTTTATAAATAAGAAAAATAGCAATTGGCAAAAACACCATATTGGCAAGCCACATTCCTTGCTCTACCGAAAGTGTGGCTTCTTTGGCGGCTTTTTCACCAATTATATTGACTACATGATAAAATACAAAAAAGAAAACAGATACCATTACAGGCATGCCAAATCCTCCTTTTTTTATTATTGTTCCTAGAGGGGCTCCAATCAAAAATAAGATTAAGCAAGCAACTGCTAAGGATACTTTTCTGTGCCATTCTATTTTGTGTTTTCTTATAATATATTGTCGATATTCCAAGTCGCTTTTTGCAGAATTCACAATAGATTTTAGGGATCTTAATTTATTAAGAGCATAATCATAAATTCTAGTTTTTAGAATTAATGAAGAATCTTTTTCTGCTGTTTGTATTTCTATTTCTTCAAAATCAAAATGATATTTCCCACTAATATTTTCTGTGATAATTTCTTTTCTTTCAGATAATTTATCGTTTAAAGAATCAATGGCACTGCTTAGTTGCCTGTTATTTAGCATAGCGTAATGTCCTTTGTAAAGGTCGGCACTTGTGCGTTTAAAGTCAAAGCCAGAGAGGTCGAACAGAATCAAATCTTCCTCAAATTTTGTAGTTCGGTGAGGGTTTGATTTTTTTCCTCTTTTCTCTTTTTCTTGTAAATAACTATAGCCATCAAAAAGTTTGAATTCTAAGTATTTTTCATCTTTGGTAAGGCGCATACTTCCCGATTTTGCTATTACTATATTATCATTTCCATTTCTAGAAGTGTGATTGTAAATAATTATATTTTTGAGAGTTTGCCCGTCATCACTTTTTTCTTCTACCTTTATGCTATACCCTTCAATTCCATCATAAAAAACGCCTTCTTTTATATTGAGGGCTGGTTTTTGTTTTTGAATAGCATATAGCAGACTTCCACTTTTCAAGTTAGCAATAGGCATTACATAATTAGAAAATAAAAATGAGCCAATACCTACAAAAACCACAAATACAATCAAGGGGTTCATTACTTTTCTAAGCGATATCCCTGCCGATTTCATAGCTACTAATTCTGATTTTTCGCCAAGTGCTCCAAGAGTCATTACTGAGGCAAGCAACATAGATATTGGAAGTGCCAATGGCACAAATCGAACGGATGCGTAAAATAATAATTCAGCAAGTTCGCTAAAATCCAAACCTTTCCCAACTAAATCATCAATCCATTTCCACAAAAATTGCATTAAAAGCAAAAAAATAGCGACAAAAAAAGTTGTAACAAAAGGTCCTATAAAGGATTTAATAATGAAAAGATGTATTTTTTTCAAAGAAGTAAGATTTTGAAAAATTTATCTATGATCCTAAAGCGTGCTTCAAGCTCTCCACTTGAGTATCCCAAAGTAATGTATTTTCCTCTTTTTCATCCTCATCTTCAGCAAAATCAGTAATTATTAAGGAAACATCATTAGTTAAATCATCAATTTGGATAGCAAACTCAAAATAACTTTCTTCATTTTCGCTATCCAACCAATGAAATCGTACAAATTGATTTTCTTTTTTCTTTATCAGCTCAGCTGATTGCTCACTTCCATCCCAATAAAAAGTATATACATTGTGCCGAATATTTACATCATCAGCAAACCATTCTGCAAGTCCACTAGGGGTGAATAATCTTTTGTAAAGTATATTTATTGAAGAGTGAATAGGGTATTCTAATTGAAATTTTATTAATTCAGACATTTGTCTTTGTTTTTGTTAATTTTGCGCTTCAAAAAATTTGCGGCAATATATAAATAAATCAACTAAAAAATGGCATTAGTACAAACATTCGAAAAGCAAGGTAATTTTTTATTTAAATTTAGAGGTCAATTTCCTGTAATTTTATTCCTGTTAGCTGTTCCTTTTGTTTGGCTTACCGATTATATTTTGCTTTCCGAATTTAACGAAACTCTATACTCAATTATTGCAATTATTTTGTCTTTCTTAGGATTTCTTATTCGATTTTACACTATTGGCACTACTCCAAAAGGAACTTCTGGAAGAAATACCAAAGAGCAAGTAGCGGAAGTGCTAAATTCTACAGGGATTTACGCTATCGTTAGACATCCTTTATATTTAGGTAATTACCTGATTTGGATAGGGATTGCAACTTATGTTTTTAATGTTTTTTTTATAATTATCATTTCATTGATATTTTGGTTGTATTACGAAAGAATAATGTTTGCGGAGGAAAGGTTTTTGGGAAATAAATTTGGGGAAGATTATTTGAAATGGTCCAATAGAATACCGGCTTTTCTTCCAAATTTTTCAAAATACCAAAAATCAGTTGTTGCTTTTTCTTTTAAAACAGTATTAAGAAGAGAGTACTCTGGTGTATTGGCAACAGTTATTGGTTTTTGTTTTGTGGAAGTTTTACGAAATTATAAAATGGGAGAGGAACTACTTTCCCATCAGATGGTTTATTTATTAGGTGCTACATTTTTGGTGAGTATAGTTTTACGAACTTTAAAACATCACACAAAAATCCTCTTTGAAGAAAATAGGTCGTGAATTATTTTAGCAAATTCGTTTATATGTTATATTTGCCGACCATTATGGCGTGGTAGCTCAGTTGGTTAGAGCGCAGGATTCATAACCCTGAGGTCGGGAGTTCAAATCTCCCTCACGCTACTAGATA
>CAYVKX010000050.1:0-15249 GCA_964452095.1 uncultured Weeksellaceae bacterium | reverse complement strand
GTTTTGAACCAAAACTACTAATACTAGCAGCACACAACAAATAATAATTAGGATTGCAAAAATTGTATACATTTTATTTTTCTTTTAAGTCGTTAATTAATTTTATTTGGTTTGCAAAGAAACTACTTTTTTGTGGAAATTTCAAACTTAATTTCTCATAAGCTGCAATTGCCTTAATATAATGTCCTTGTTCTAGATAAACACGAGCCAAAGTTTCTGTTACAATTTCATCATTTTCTATCAAACTTTCCTTTGCTGACTCTACAGGGGAGAAGAATTCTTCCTTTTTTGGCTTGCTAATTGTTGGCTGTTTTTCAATAAACTTTTCAATTAAATCTTCTCCTTTTTCTTCTGTTCTGTTAATTTTTTTGGTTTTGGTAAGCGCTAACCACTCAGCAAAAGAATGGGTTTCTTCTTCAGAAAACTCAAGTGGTTTGCCAATTTCTAATTCTTTCTCAGGAGCTTGAACTTCTTCTTTTATCGCTACTTTCTTTGGCTCAATTACTTCTGTTTTCCCTTGAGCAACTATTTCTATCTTTTTTACATTTTCAGTAATGAGTTTAAAAAGTAGTTTTCTATCTCCAGCATAAGCTGCCGCTTTTCTTAGTTGCCTATTGTAGCTTATACTATCGGTATTATACAGCCCTTTGGTATAAAGCAATTGCATTGTAGAAAAGTATGGAAAAGCTTGCAGACTAATTCGCATATCCGCTATTTCTTCTTTTCCAATTCGCATTGGGTTTTGGATATTTGCTATGAGTTTTTCGTTTCGCATTACCAATTTACCACTGCTTTATTAAAAATATCTTCTGCTAATTCATTTGTTATTTGCTCAATTAAATCGTTTTCTACTTCTGCTAAACTTTTGCTACTATCATAATCCCCATAGCGAGAAAACTTCTGCTCAAAATTTTTGCTTTCATCTTTTATGTTTTCAAACTTTACTTTTATGGCAATGGTCAGCCTATTTTGTGCAGCTTGTTCATTTGCCTGAATAGCAATTGGCTTTACCTCATATTTTGTAATTTCTCCACTAAAATTCAAATCGCCCGCATCTGTTTCCAAACTTAAATTGGTTTGCTGCAAAAAATAATCTTTCAACCTTTCTGTAAATACCTGACTAAGGGTTGGCTCAATGGTGGCAGCTCGATTAGGAAAATACTGCACAGAAACCGTTTTTACTTCTGGAGAAATGGATGCGCCAGTAAAAGAATAAAAACCGCAAGCAGAAAGAAAACTCACTAAAACAACTCCCAATATTTTGTTAAAAATTCTATACATTACAAATCAAATTCTTTAATTTTTCTATACAAAGTTCGCTCTGAAATCCCTAATTCTTTTGCTGCATATTTCCTTTTTCCTTTATGCTTTTCCAAGGCCCGAACAATCAAGTTTTTTTCTTGTTCAAATAAAGATAAATTTTGTGCAACTTCAATGTTTTCTGCTGAGTTTTTAGTGGAAAGAATAGTTACTGCATTTTCATTTTCCAAATCTTCAAAAACTTTTGGAGAATCTCCCTCCATTTTCCCTTCTTTTTGCATCAAATCAAAAGTGATTTTTTTTAGTTCCGTTAAATCTTTTTTCATATCAAAAAGTACTTTATACAAAATTTCTCTTTCCGAAAATTCACTACTATTTTCTCCTTCAAAAAGTATTGGGGTTTTGTTAGTGTTTTGATTATGCGGAATATAAGAGTTCAAAGTGTCAGCCGATATGTTTCTTTCTTGCTCTATAACGGAAATTTGTGCAACAAAATTTTTTAGTTGGCGGATATTTCCTGGCCAAGGATAATTTTTCAAAAGTTCCATTGCATCATCACTTAGGCGAATGGCTGGGGTGTTGTATTGATCAGCAAAATCGGTAGCAAATTTTTTGAAAAGTAAAGGAATATCTTCCTTTCTATTTCTAAGGGCTGGAATTTGGATGCTAACGGTATTTAATCGGTAAAATAAATCCTCACGAAACTTTCCTTTTCTCAGGGCTTCTTGCACATTTACATTGGTTGCAGCAATAATTCTCACATCCGTTTTTTGAGTTTTGGAAGAGCCAACTTTCATAAATTCTCCGCTTTCCAAAACCCTTAAAAGTCGCACTTGAGTAGATAGAGGTAATTCAGCTACTTCATCCAAAAAAATAGTACCACCATTTGCTACTTCAAAATATCCTTTTCTGCTATCGTGAGCGCCAGTAAAAGCTCCTTTTTCGTGCCCAAAAAGTTCGGAATCAATAGTTCCTTCTGGAATTGCACCACAATTTACCGCTACATAATTGCTGTGTTTTCGCTTAGAATTCTGATGGATTATTTTTGGAACATTTTCTTTTCCCGTTCCACTTTCTCCATACACAAATACGGAAATGTCGGTAGGGGAAACTTGCAAAGCCACATCAATTGCACGGATAAGCCCAGTGTCATTTCCAATAATTCCAAATCTTTGTTTTGCTTGTTTTGCGTCCATATTATATTACTTTTCCCATTAAAGTGGCGGCTGTGCAGTTCTCAACAATTACATTTACATATTGACCTTTTTTGTAATTTTCTCTATCGAAAACAACCACTTTATTTTGAGCAGTTCTTCCATAGAGTTTCTCAGCAGATTTTTTACTTTCTCCTTCAATCAATACTTCATAAGTTTTGCCAATTGTTTCTTTATTTCTGATTAAAGAATGTGCCATTTGTTTTTCAATAATTTCAGCTAATCTTTCCTGCTTAGTTTCCTCTAAAACATCATCTTTAAATTTCCTTTGTGCAGGAGTATTTGGCCGCTCAGAATATTTGAACATATAGCCAAAATCAAATTTCACTTTATCCATCAAATCTAAACTGTCTTTATGGTCTTTTTCGGTTTCTGAGCAAAAGCCAGCAATCATATCCATAGAAATTCCACAATCGGGCAAAATCTCCCGAATTTTTTCAATCCTACCAAGATATTCTTCTTTTGCATATCCTCTATTCATTTTTTCTAAAATGCTATTACTGCCAGATTGAACAGGCAAATGAATGTAGTTACAAATGTTTTTATATTTCGCCATTATATGTAGTACATCATCCGTCATATCTTGCGGATTAGAAGTAGAAAATCGAACTCTCAAATCTGGGCTTACCTTTGCTACCATTTCCATTAATTCCGCAAAATTCACGCTTTCTTCCTGCTCTTTTTTACTCAAATTTTTGAACTCTTTTTTCAGTCCGCCTCCATACCAAAGATAAGAATCTACATTTTGCCCTAAAAGAGTAACTTCTTTGTAGCCATCAACTATTAATTGTTTGCATTCATTTACAATACTTTCAGGGTTTCTACTTCTTTCTCTTCCTCTTGTGAAAGGCACTACACAAAAAGTACACATATTATCGCATCCTCTGGTAATAGAAACAAAAGCCGTTACGCCATTTCCACCCAATCTTACAGGGCTAATTTCAGCATAAGTTTCTTCTTTTGAAAGAATTACATTTACTGCTTTCCGCCCATCATCCACTTGCTTTATCAAATTGGGTAAATCTCTGTAAGCATCTGGCCCCACAACAATATCCACTAATTTTTCTTCTTCCAAAAATTTTTCTTTCAACCTTTCGGCCATACAGCCCAAAACGCCAACAATCATTCCTGGGTTTTTCTTCTTTTTTATGGAGTTATAAACTTGTAATCTTCTCCTTACGGTTTGCTCGGCTTTTTCTCTAATTGAGCAAGTATTTACAAATACCAAATCGGCTTGTTCTATATCTTTAGTTGTAGAAAATCCTTCAGTAGTTAAAATAGAAGCTACTATCTCAGAATCCGAGAAATTCATCTGGCAACCATAACTTTCGATATACATTTTTTTCTTGCCATTTTTTCCCTTAGCAATACTCAAAGTTTCACCTTGTCTTTTTTCATTCATCAATTTCTCATCCATTTTTTCAAAATCCATTTTCTTAATTTTCGGACTGCAAAGTTAAATAAAAAAATCTGTCAAACTGACAATGTGGCAGAATTTCAATTTTCTTATATTATAAATAATATAATGCAAACTGACAGCATTTTTGAGTTGTTTTATTTAAAAAAACTTTCTTTTATTTGCACAAAATTTTAAAATCGAAATTGATTATGAGCAAGAACTTAGTTATTGTAGAATCGCCAGCAAAGGCGAAAACCATTGAAGGGTATTTAGGGAAAGGTTTTACGGTTAAATCTAGTATTGGACACATTCGCGACCTTCCCAAAAAAGGTGGAATGGCGATAGATATTGAGAATGGATTTAAGCCAAAATATGTTATTTCTGATGATAAAAAGAAAGTGGTAAGCGAGTTAAAAGCAGAAGTAAAAAAAGCAGACACTATCTGGTTAGCAACTGATGAGGATAGGGAAGGAGAGGCAATTGCTTGGCATTTGACAGAAGCACTTGGCTTAGATAAAAAACAGACCAAACGAATCGTATTTCACGAGATTACAAAAAAAGCAATTACCAATGCGGTGGAAAACCCAAGAGAATTGGACCAAAACTTAATAAACGCACAACAAGCTCGCAGGATTTTAGATAGATTAGTGGGATTTGAACTATCTCCAATTTTGTGGAAAAAAATAAAACCAGGACTTTCTGCTGGGCGTGTGCAATCGGTTGCACTAAAACTAATAGTAGAAAGAGAAAAAGAAATCATTAATTTTGAAAGCGTTTCTTCTTTTAGGGTATCGGCAGAATTTACAACTGCTGAGGGCAAACAATTTAAGGCAGAATTGCCAAAAAGATTAAGCTCATTGAAAGATGCACAAGCGTTTTTAGAAAAATGTAAATCGGCAGAATTTAAGGTGGAAAATGTAGAGAAAAAGCCAGCCAAGAAATCTCCTTCTGCTCCTTTTACTACTTCTACCCTGCAACAAGAGGCATCTAGAAAATTGGGCTTTTCTGTAACGCAAACTATGATTGTTGCCCAAAAATTATATGAATCAGGGAAAATTACTTATATGCGTACTGATAGCGTGAATCTATCTAATGATGCATTAAATGCTGCCGCTACTGCTATTGGCACTTCTTATGGAGAAAACTACTGCAAAAGAAGAACTTTTACCACAAAAGCAAAAGGAGCTCAAGAGGCGCATGAGGCCATTCGCCCAACTGAAATGAGTAAAAGCACAGTAGATGGCGAAAGTGCACATCAAAAACTGTATGCTCTTATTTGGAAAAGAACAATCGCATCACAAATGGCGGATGCACAAATTGATAGAACTATTGCAAAAATAAGCCTTTCTACTACTGAGGAACAATTTGTTGCAAAAGGAGAGGTAATTACTTTTGATGGATTTATGAAAGTATATTTGGAAGGAAAAGATGATGAAACCGAAAGCGAAAAAGGAATGCTTCCTCCACTAGAATTAGGAGCAAATGTAAGTGCTAATGAAGTTTTAGGGTTGGAGCGATTTAGCAAACATCCGCCAAGATATGCTGAGGCGAGTTTGGTAAAAAAATTGGAGGAATTAGGAATTGGAAGACCATCAACTTATGCTGCAACAATTACTACTATTCAAAACAGAAAATATGTGGTAAAGCAAACTACTGAGGCAAAACAAAGAGAAATTCAGGCGATAATTGTAAAAGATGGAGAACTCACAGAAGAAAAACGAACAGAGAATTTTGGAGCAGAAAAAGGTAAACTTTTCCCTACTTCAGAAGGAACTGTTGTTTGCGATTTTCTAGAAGAGAATTTTAATGATATAATGGATTATGGATTTACTTCTTCTGTGGAAAGCGAGTTTGACGATATTGCGGAAGGAAAAAAAGTTTGGAATGAAATGATTGCAGCATTTTACGGGCCTTTCCATAAACAAGTGTTAGAAGTAGATGAAAATGCTGATAGAGCATCTGGTGAGCGGCTTTTGGGAGTTGATCCGAAAAGTGAAAATAATGTATATGCAAGAGTTGGGAGATTTGGTCCAATGGTGCAAATTGGCGAAAGGCAAGAAACAGATAATGATCCTAAACCAAAATACGCTTCCATTATTGGAGAACAAACTGTACAAACCATCAATTTAGAACAAGCTTTGGAGCTTTTCAAATTACCAAGAGTAGTTGGTGATTTTGAAGGAGAAGAAGTGGTTGCGGCAATTGGAAGATTCGGACCTTATTTACGGTATAAAGGAAAATTTACATCCATCAAAAAAACGGATGAAGAGGATCCGTTAACCATCAAATTAGATAGAGCAATTGAACTTATAAAAATAAAAATTCAAGCCGATAAAGATAGGTTAATTAATAATTTTGAGGGCGAGCCACTTATTCAAGTTCTCAATGGAAGATACGGACCTTTTGTACAGGTTACTCCTGAAAAAGGTAAAAAGATAAATCTTAAAATCCCAAAAGATACTGAACCAAAAAGTTTAAGTAGAGAAGATTGTTTATCTTTGCTGCAAGCACAACAGAAAAAATAATAAACTTGTTTAATCTTGCTTCATACTTCCTTCCTATCTCAGATGATTTGCTAAAAAACAATTGGCAATCTTCTCAAATTGGAAATGCTATAAAAAAGCATACTGCTAATGATTTTCCAGAAATTACAGCTGTAAAAATCGCTTTTTTTTCTGTGGCTGAATGTGAAGGAACTGAAAATAAAACTACTGATTTTTCATCTATTCGTGAAGAACTTTACCGCTTACATTTTGAGGATTTACCAAAAGTTGCTGATTTAGGAAATTTGCAACTAATACCAAGCAAAAAAGAATCTTTTAAGCAAATAGAAAAAGTATGTGCAACTCTTTTGGAAAACGATATTATTCCGCTAGTAATTGGTGGCGGACAAGATATTTCTTATGCCATTTATAAGGCTTATGTTTCTATCGGTAAAATTATTACATTTACTGCTACCGATTGCATTTTTGATTTAGGTGCAGAGGAGGATAAAATTCATTCTCATTCCTATTTAAGCAAGATGATTGCATATCAACCCAATCATTTATTTAACTATTGCAATATCGGCTATCAATCCTATTTTGAAAGCCCAGCAGCTATTGAGATGCTTGATAAAATCCATTTTGACACATATCGTTTGGGTTTTGTAAAAGCGAATCTATTTGAAGCAGAACCCATTTTGCGTAATACTGATTTTTTGAGTTTTGATTTATCGGCTATTTCATCTTCCGTAAGTTCAGCTAATGTGTATGCTGGTCCTAATGGTTTTGATGGAGCGGAAAGTTGCACGATTATGCGCTATGCAGGATTGAGTGATAAAGTAACTTCTTGTGGTATTTTTGAATACAATAATGCTTTGGATAATGCTGGGCAAACTGCAAAATTAGTTGCACAAATGTTTTGGTATTTTTTGCAAGGATTTAAGCAAAGAAAAAATGAGTTGAATCCTAACTTAAATGAGTGCACAAAATACACTGTTTCGTTTGATGATGGAGTGAATGAAGTGGTGTTTTATAAAAGCAATAAAACCGGAAGATGGTGGATTGGAGTACCTTTTTCCACTTCTGAAAAAGAAAAAAATGTTAATTATTTTGTGGCTTGTTCATATCGTGATTATGAGCAATCTAATCAAGGAGAACCGCCAGAAAGGTGGATGAAAACCTTTCGGAAGCTGAATTAATTTTTTTCAGATTATTCCATTTTTTTACTTATTAATTAAAAAATGTTTATTTTAGCAAACTGAAAACTTATTAAAAAAAGAGAAAATAGAATATGAAAAGAATAATATTATCTATGTGTTTTTTGCTGATTGCAGGACTTGCTTTTTCACAACAAGATCCTCAATTTAGTCAAAATATGTTTAACAAATTAGCCAATAATCCTGGCTATGCGGGAAGCAAACAAGCTATTTGTGCAACTGTGCTCCACCGCTCACAATGGATGGGTTTTGATGGCGCTCCAACTACTCTAAATTTGAGTGTGGATGCTGGTATTCCGGCAATTCATGGTGGAGTGGGGCTTAATATTGTAAAAGATGATATTGCAGCATTTAGTAATTTAGGATTGCAATTATCTTATGCTTATCGTACCGATTTAGGGAACGGACAATTAGGTGCAGGACTATCATTAGGAATGTTCCAATCTGGTGCTGATGGCTCGTTTTTTAATCCAGCAGATGCTGATGATAACGCTATTCCTACAAGTGATGAAAAAGGTTCGGCTATGGACTTTGGTTTTGGAGTATATTATAACACCCAAGATGTTTACATTGGACTTTCTACATCACATATTACTGAACCAACTGTTTCATGGTCGGGTAGTCAAATGGGCTTGGAAAGACATTATTTCCTAATTGCTGGTTATGCACATGAGTTAAGTCCTATGTTTACGCTAAATCCATCTATTTACTTAAAATCTGATGGTTCTTCTTCCCAATTGGATATTAACACCAATGTATTATACAATAATAAGCTTTGGACAGGCGTTAGTTACAGGTTAGATGAAGGGATAATTGCACTTTTAGGAATGCATATTAATGATGATTTAAAATTCGGTATTGCTTATGATGTAGTTATGTCGGAAATTAAGAATAACAGTTTAGAATTTATGTTGGGTTATTGCTTCCATGTGTCGTACGACAGGCCGGTGAAGAGTTACAAAAATCCAAGATTTTTATAAGAGTAAATGAAATTAACCAAAATCATTGTGCTCTTGTAAAAAAGGCATGATGATTTTTAAAATTAAAGAGTAATCATTTCGCTTAGCGAAAACAAAAATAAAAACTATGAAAAGAATATTATTTTTAGGATTAATTGCTACAATTTTAGTTAGTTGTGGAAATTCTGGTAATGGAGAACTTATCGGAACACAAAACAGAGCCATTTGGCAACCGACTGACCCTTACGGAATGGTGTTTATTCCACAAGGAAGTTTCGTGATGGGACCATCTGATCAAGATGTGCCTTTTGCTAATGTTACTTCTTCTAAAACAGTTTCTGTTGGGGCATTTTATATGGATGAAACAGAAATTACTAACAATGAGTATCGTCAGTTTACCGATTATGTAAGAGATTCAATTGCTCACAGAACACTTGGTGATGCAGGAATTGAAGGGCATTTAATTGAGGAAGATAGATATGGTAATTTTTTGGAGCCAGCAATTATTGATTGGAAAGAAAGGTTGAGATGGGATGATCAAGAAGTAAGGGAAATACTTGAGGAAGAGATGTATTTGCCAGAACACGAAAGACATAACAGACAAAGAGTAATTGATACTAGAAAATTGATTTATGTGTATCAAGAACTAGATTTGAAAAAAGCAGCAGCAAAAGCAAATAGAGAACATGATGCTACAGGAAAAAGAGATCGTTCTGTTTTTTTGAAAGAAGTGGAAGTAAGTATTTTCCCAGATACTCTTGCTTGGATGCACGATTATGCTTATTCGTTTAATGAGCCAATGACTGAAGAATACTTTTGGCACCCAGCTTTTGATGATTATCCTGTAGTTGGAATTAATTGGGAACAAGCGGTAGCTTTTACAAAATGGAGAACTATGATGATGAATCGTTTTCTTAGAGCTAATAATGAGCCAACACTACCTGATTTCAGGTTACCAACTGAATCGGAATGGGAATATGCTGCAAGAGGTGGACAAGATTTAGCGCCATATCCTTGGGGAGGGCCTTATACTAGAAATCATAAAGGATGTTTCTTGGCTAACTTTAAACCGCTTAGAGGAAATTATACTGCTGATGGCGGTTTGCGTTCGGTAAAAGTGGCTAGCTATAACCCTAATAGTTTTGGGCTTTATGACATGGCCGGAAATGTTTCAGAATGGACTTCTAACACATTTGATGAATCTGCATTTTCTTATGCACATGATATGAATATGGATTATACTTTAAACTCTGAAGATGCTGATAATGCAGTATTAAAAAGAAAAGTAATTAGAGGAGGTTCTTGGAAAGATATTTCTTATTTCATACAAACAAGTACTAGAGATTATGAGTACCAAGATACTGCAAAATGCTATATAGGATTTAGATGTGCTGTTGACTTCTTAGGAAGGGACAAAAAAGATTTTGAATAAACAAGCAATTAATAATTAATAAAAAAAAACAAAAAAATGAGTTTGATAAATAGTTTAGAAAGAGTAACAGAAGCAAAATGGTATAAAGCAATGATGCCAAAATTGTATGGATGGGGTGCAGCAGTTGTAATTTTAGGTGCCTTATTTAAAATTGAACATTTGCCAGGCGCATCCTATATGCTGATGGCAGGACTGGGAATGGAGGCGATTATTTTCTTTTTCTCTGCTTTTGAAAAAACTCATGTTGAGCCAGATTGGAGCTTAGTATATCCAGAATTGGCTTATATGAAAGACCCTAATGCACCAACAGGAACTCCTGCTCAACAATTAGATAATGCTTTAGAGAAAGCAAAAATTGATAGTGATTTAATTGAGAGCTTAGGAGATGGACTTAGAAAATTTGGAGAAACAGCATCAAAACTAAATGAAACTGTTGAGGCTGCAGGAGCTATTTCTGATTATAATCAGCAAATTCAAGAAGGAGTGAAAAATATGAATGCTTTAAATTCTTTATATGAATTGCAATTGCAAACTTCCTCACAACAAATGGAAGCCTCAACACAATTCTTACAAAACTTGAGTACTTCTATAGAGGATTCTAAGCGATTCCAACTAGAAGTAGGAAAATTAGCGGAAAATTTATCAGCATTAAATTCTGTTTATGGAAATATGCTTAACGCAATGAATCCTAACAAATAATCATCAATATTAATTATTAAATAAAGAAAGAGATATGGCTGGAGGAAATTTATCCCCAAGACAAAAAATGATTAATATGATGTACTTAGTGCTTACGGCACTTCTTGCATTAAATGTATCGAAAGAAGTGTTAAAATCCTTTTTTGAGGTAAATGTAGGTATTGAAAGAACAACAGCTAATTTTCATGATAAGAATGACGATACTTATCTTGCTTTTGAAGCTGCAGCTGAAAATAATCCCGTAAAATATAAAGGAGTTAGAGATAAGGCGTATTTAGTAAAAAATCGTGTAGATGAGATTTCCATATACATTCAAGAGATGAAATACGATTTAGTTAGTGCTGTTGATAAAGGAATAGTTTATTTAGGGGAACCAGCTTCTATATTAGATGCTGAAGGTGATATTATTAAAGAAGAAGCTGTAGTTGAGAAAAAGTTTAGTGAATTAAGTAATGCTCAAAAACTAATGCCTATTGCACACCTAAATAATAAGGATAATAGGGATCAGGCTGGAGAGTTATTCTATCCTAAGCATATAGCTAAGGAAAAAAGAAGATCATCTATATTGAAAAAAGATATTGAAGAATACAGAGATTTTTTAATTGAATTGTCAAAAGGAAATCAAACCTTAATTGATAATGTTAATATGATTTTTGATTTTTCGGACAAAGGGTCTGGTAAAAAGAAGCAAAGTTGGGAAGAGTATAATTTTGTAGATATGCCTTCTGTTGGTGCTTTAACTATTTTATCAAAAATCCAATCAGATTTAAGAAATACAGAAGCAGATGTAATTAGCTATTTAAAAAGAAATATAGATGCAAAAGCATTAAAATTCACCTCTGCTGAAGGAATTCAAATCCCAGAAAATAGTTTTGTTTTAAGAGGAGACTCCTTTAAGGCAGAAATATTTATCACTGCTAAAAATGAAAATCAAAACCCTGATATTTATATTGGAGAATATGATTCTTTAGGAAATGGACAATACCAAATGGTTGGTGATTACGAAACAGTTCCTGTTAAAAATGGAAAAGGGTATTTTAGTACAAGAACTTCTTCTGAGGGAGTAAAACAATGGGGAGGGTTAATTGCAATGAAAACAGAATCCGGAACTAAGTTTTATCCTTTTAAAGGGAGTTATTTGGTTGCTAACAAAAGTGTAGTTGTATCTCCAGTGAATATGAATGTGTTTTACTTAGAGGTGGATAATCCTGTGAAGTTATCAGTTCCAGGTTTTGCTGCTGCAGATATTTCTGCTTCTATGTCGAATGGAAGTATTCGGGCAACCAAAAAAACTGCTGGAGAATGGACTGCTCGCCCAAACAAAAAAGGAAAGTCAAAAGTTACATTATTTGCAACTATTGATGGGAAAAGAACAAGAATGGGCGATATGGAATTTAGAGTAAAAGAAGTGCCACCACCGAAACCATATATTGGAGGAAAGGCAGATGGTGTAATTGATAAACAAAGAATGCTTGCGGCTGGAGGAATACAAGCTAAATTGGAAGATTTCGATTTTAAAGGAGTTCGGTATAAAATTGTTTCTTATTCTTTTACTACTGTTTATAAAGGTGATCAGGTAACTGAAACTGTAAACGGACAAAGGTTCAATGCTAAAATTAATGCAATTATTAACAATACAAAATCAGGTAATTCTATAACTGTTTCCAATATTATGGCAAAAAGAACAGATGCTAAAGGAACTGCAACTAGATCATTGCCTCCACTAGTTTTAAAAATTAAATAAATATATTATGAAAAATTTAATCTTATTAATCGTTTCATTCTTGATGCTTTCCACCAATGGAAATGCACAAGATATTTTGGATGGTGCTTACGATAGAAAGACCACCTATGAGAACAGAAAAGTTCAGCCATATCCGCATTTAAGACAAGCAGATGCAATGTGGTCTCGAAAAGTTTGGCGTGAAATTGACCTTAGAGAAAAGGTAAATCACCCATTTTATTATCCAGCAATTCAGCCAGGACAGGAAAAAGTAAACGATAGAAGAAGCTTGATTGATGTGATAATGGATGCTGTAACTGAAGGAAGCATTACTGCTTATGGAAATGCAATTTATGATGATGAATTTAAAGTGCCAATGACTCAGGATGAGATAAAAAAAATTGGTGGCGCAAGAGAGGAAATTATGCAAGTTCCTGATTGGTCAAGTGAAGATCCTGATGCAATGAAAGATACTCTTTATAAAGTAAACTTTGATCATACAACAGTGAAAAAATGGAGAGTAAAAGAAGAATGGTATTTTGATAAGCAAAGGTCAGTTATGGATGTGCGAATAATTGGAATTTGCCCAATGCAAGAGGGTAAAGATGAAATTACTGGTGAGTCAACTGGCTTTTTTGACCCTTTATTTTGGGTATATTTCCCTGAGGCAAGACCAATTCTAGCAAATGCTGAAATCTTCAATTTGATGAAAAATGATGCTGAAAGAAGAACTTATGATGATATCTTTTGGAAAAGAATGTTTTCATCATACATCATAAAACAATCTAATGTAATGGATAGAAAGGTAAATGAATATATGATTGGACTAGATGCAATATTAAAATCTGAAGAAATAAAAGCAGAACTATTTAATATAGAACACGATTTGTGGGAGTATTAAAATCTGTTTATAAAGTTAATGAAAACCCCTTCTTTGTAAGGGGTTTTTTTATGACACTCATTTAGTAAAAAATATATCTTTGCAATATGAAAATTTTAGTTACAGGAGGAGCCGGTTACATTGGTAGTCATACAATTGTTGAACTTATTCAAGAAGGGTTTCAGCCAATCATAATAGATAATCTTTGTAATTCTTCTAAAAAAAATATAGAAGGAATTAAAGCAATTACTGGAGAAGAGGTGAAATGGTACAATGTAGATTGTAGTAAGGAAGAGGAGTTACAAGAAGTGTTTGAAAAAGAAGAAGGAATTGTAGGAGCAATTCATTTTGCTGCTTATAAATCAGTAGAAGAATCGATAAGACTACCAGAAAAATACTATAAAAACAATATTGGTTCATTAGAAGTGCTATTACAATTAATGAAAAAACATAAAGTAAATAATCTAATTTTTTCTTCTTCTTGCACGGTTTATGGAACTCCTGATTTTTTGCCTGTAAATGAAAATTCTCCTTTCAAAAAAGCAGAATCTCCTTATGGAGAAACAAAGCAGCTTTGTGAGAATGTCTTGCAAAAATCAGCTGTTAAAAGTATTTCTTTAAGATATTTTAATCCTATCGGTTCTCATTCATCCAGTTTAATTGGCGATTGCTCGGCTGATAAACCAGCCAATTTGATTCCAATTATTTGTGAAGTGGCTAGTGGAGAAAGAGAGAAGTTGATTGTAAATGGAGATGACTACAACACAGTTGATGGCAGTTGCGTTCGAGATTATATTCATGTAATTGATTTAGCAAAATCGCATGTAGCAGCATTAAATTATTTATTACAGAATCCTAAAAAGGATGTTTTTAATATTGGTACAGGAAAGGGCTTAAGTGTAATTCAAGCAATAGATTATTTTGAAAAAGCTAATAATAAAAAGATTAATTTTGAAATTGGACCAAGAAGAGATGGGGATGTGGAAGAGATTTATTCTGATAATACCAAAGTAGAAAAGTTGTTGCATTGGAAAGCAGAAATTTCTGTAGAAACAGCAATGAAAGACGCTTGGAATTGGGAACTAAAAAAATAAGATGAAAAAAGTATTAATTGTATTTGGTACAAGGCCAGAAGCTATTAAAATGGCACCTGTTGTAAAGGCATTTAAAGAAAGTAATGGTTTTGAAACAAAAGTTTGTGTTACAGCTCAACACAGAGAAATGTTAGATCAGGTTTTAGCATTTTTTGATATAACTCCTGATTATGATTTAGATTTGATGAAACCAAATCAGAATTTGTATAATTTGACTGGGGAAATTATAAATGGACTTAAACCAGTCTTGGAAGAGTTTACTCCTGATTTTGTATTTGTGCATGGAGATACAACCACTACAATGGCGGCAAGTATTGCAGGTTTTTATTCTGGAGCAAATGTTTGTCATGTTGAGGCAGGGTTAAGAACATTTAATAAATACGCCCCTTTCCCAGAAGAAATTAACAGAAGTATTACTGGAAGAATTGCTGATTTTCATTTTGCGCCAACTGAGCAATCCAAACAAAATTTATTGAATGAAAATATATCAGAAGATGGAATTTTAGTTACAGGAAATACGGTTATTGATGCGCTTTTGGATGGAGTTGAGAAAGTAAAGAGTATTGATAATGAGCAAATTAATATGCTTAAAAATTTAGTTGATTCGGATAAAGATTTAATTTTAGTAACTGGGCATAGAAGAGAAAATCATGGCGAAGGATTCTTGAATATTTGTAAAGCCTTAAAAGAAATTGCATCTGCAAATAATGTGCAAATTATTTATCCTGTGCATTTGAACCCAAATGTGCAAAAGCCAGTGAATGCAATTCTATCAGATGTAGAGAATATTGATTTAATATCCCCATTGCCTTATGAAGCATTTTTGTGGTTAATGGAAAAATCAAAATTAATTATTGGAAAGAAAAATAGAATTCGAGAACATGTTACA
>CAYVKX010000049.1:11344-15395 GCA_964452095.1 uncultured Weeksellaceae bacterium | reverse complement strand
CTATTATGCCGGTTTCTTCTTGGAGTGGATTATACCAATATTTAGGTTGGACTGTTCCATTATATGCAGCACTTGGTTTGCTTGCCAGAAACTTACAAAAGCAAGTAATATATGGAGAAAATATGTATTCTATGGATGTGATGTACATGATGTGGGCAGGATTAGCAGCATTCTATTTTTATAAAGCATACAAAATTATTCAATTTAATGTACCGAGATTAAAAGAAGGAATTCCTGAAGAAGAAAAATATCCATTTAGTTCGGTAGGAGCTTTAAACTCTACTTATTTTGCCAATTTTGGAGCAGAATTAGCAGTAGTTTCTATGCTTCCTTTTTTCTTTGAAAGTACATTTAAAATTTCTCCTCAAATGGCAGGATTAGTTGCTGGTTCATTTGCGGTAATTAATTTAGTTGCTCGTCCTTTAGGAGGTTATTTATCTGATAAAATGGGAAGCAGAAAGAAAACTATGTTAATGTATATGGTAGGTATTTCTATAGGTTTTGGTTTAATGGGCTTCATTAGTGATTACGGTCCTATTGTGGAAGGAACTCAAACTTTAGTGCCAATGTTTGAAGGTACATGGTGGTTAGTAGTTTCTGTAATCATTACCATGTTTGCCTCTATGTTTGTTCAGGGTGCTGAGGGAGCAACATTTGCAATGATTCCATCAATCAAAAAAGATATGACAGGAAGAATTGCTGGTATGGCAGGCGCTTATGGTAATGTAGGTGCTGTAACATATTTATTTATATTAAGTATGGTAGATTCTAAAACATTCTTCTTCATTTTAGCAGGAGGTGCATTTATCTCATTCTTATATTGTGCAATGGCGCTTAAGGAACCAAAAGGAGCTTTTGGTGAAGGAGATGAGCAAGGCAAAGAAGAAATTGCTCCGCTTTTAGAAGTAGAAGCATAAATTAAAAAAACTTTAAGGAGGTGGAGAGTCCGCCTCCTTTTAAATATTATTACTAACCAAACAAATTAATATTATGTCAAATAAAGATTTAACAAAATGGGATGTTGAAGACCAAGGATTTTGGGAATCAACAGGTAAAGCTATAGCGAATAGAAATCTATGGATTTCAATACCAAGTTTATTGGTAGGATTCTCGGTATGGTTAATGTGGGGTATTATTACCGTACAAATGAAAAACTTAGGATTTACTTTTGGTAAAACTCCTGAAGAAGCAATGGGATTATTGTTTATGTTGCCAGCAATTGCAGGTTTAACAGGCGCAACTTTGCGTATTCCTTCTTCCTTTTTCATCAGATTGGCTGGAGGTAGAAATACTATTTTCTTCACAACAGCACTTTTAATGATTCCAGCATTTGGAACTGCAATAGGATTACAAGATCCTACAACATCATTTGAGTTTTTTATGGTGATGGCGTTCTTATCTGGTTTTGGTGGTGGAAATTTTGCTTCTTCAATGAGTAATATTTCTTTCTTTTATCCTAAAAGTGAGCAGGGTTATGCGCTTGGGATGAATGCAGGACTTGGTAACTTTGGTGTTACAACTATGCAAATTCTTATTCCACTTGCTATGATGATTCCTTTCTTAGGAGCTTTAAGTGGAGACCCTTTAACATTATCTAGTACTTCAGGCACAATTTTTAAACGAATTGCTGCTGGGAGCGAAACTTGGCTGTCTAATGCAGGTTGGGTTTGGATGTTATGGTTATTACCATTAGCATATTTCGGTTGGACTAGAATGAATAACATTAGAACAGAAGCTGTATCTCCTAATATTAAGAGTCCAGCAGTTTCATTCGGAAGAATTTTATTTTTATTAGGTATTGGGTTAGCAACAGCAGCAGCAGGACTTTACTTTATTTTAACTTTTAAAGAATATACTTGGGTAAAATGGATTGTGTTACCTGTAGTTATTGCCTTAACAGTTGTGCTTATGAAAGCTCTTTCTCCTGGTGAAATTAAGCAAAACTTAAAAAGACAATTCTCCATTTTTGATAACAAACACACTTGGGTAATGACTATTATTTACACCATGACATTCGGTTCTTTTATCGGATTTGCAGCAGCTGTAGGTTTAGCAATTAAATTTATCTTTGGAGTAAAACACATTCTTAATGAAACAACTGGAGTTTGGGAACATCTTCCAAATCCTGATGGACCTGCAACATTTATGTGGGTATGGGTTGGCGCTTTTGTTGGAGCACTTATTCGCCCAATTGGAGGGAAAATGGCTGATAAATTAGGTGGCGCAATTATTACGCAATGGGTTTCTATTATTATGGTAGCATGTTCAATTGGTGTAGGATATTACTCTCATCTTGCTTATCAATCAGCAACTCCACAAGATTATTTTATGCAATTCTTTGTACTTATTGTAATTTTATTTGCAGCAACAGGAATTGGAAACGGATCAACATTTAGAACTATTTCAATGGTATTTAACCAGGAGCAAGCAGGGCCAGTACTTGGATGGACTTCTGCAGTAGCGGCTTATGGAGCTTTCCTTATTCCAAAAATTATTGGAGAAAACATGAAAACTGGTACTCCAGAAGTAGCAATGTATGGTTTTGCAGCATTTTATGCACTCTGTGCAATTCTTAACTGGTGGTACTATTTAGGACCAAAAGCAGATATTAAAAATCCGTAATAGGAATTTATGATATTTATATAAAAGGAGTCCTGTTTTTAGGGCTCCTTTTTATTAAAATGACTAATTTTGTAAGATGAAAAAAATAACAATTATAGATAAAGATTCAAAGAAAAGAGTGAGTACTTTGGATAAGGATTTAAAGAGGAAAATTGCTCAAGAAGACCCGATTATGAAGGAAGTAACCAAAGATCCTGAAATGGATGAAGGGGACTCTCCAATGGATCCTCCAGAGGCATATTCTAAAAAGGTAGAACATGTTGAATATGATGATATGCCTGATGTGATAAAAAAACTAATGTTGGAACATAAGGTGGCTATCAAAAAAGTAAATAAATTTGAGAAAGCTTTACAAGATTATAAAGAAGAAAAATGGAAAATTAACAAAGAAATAAATGATGTTTTTTCTGAGTTTTTTCAGTTTTTTGATGCTGAACTTTTATTGCATAATAGAAAGGAGGAAAAGGTTTTATTTCCACTTTTAGAACAAAGGTTTAAAGAGAGTGGAGAACACGGTACAAATACATTTTCACAAACTCCAATTGATATTTTTGAAGACGACCATTATCAGTTTATTCAACTTGGAACCCTTGCTTTTAATATGATAGGAATTTCATCAAGACTACCTGATGAAGACTCTAAAAATATAGTGAGTGATATGGCTTATCAAAATAGTTTGGAGTTAATTGAAATGTTAAGATTACATATTTATAGAGAAGACGAAACATTATTTCAGTTAGCGCATCAACTAATTACAACTGAGGAGTTTGAGCAAATGAATACTCTGATTGATAAAGTAAAATAATGGAAATTAGAAACATTATAAAAGATGCTTTCGGTAGGAAACACGATTATTTGCGTATTTCCCTTACTGATAAATGTAATTTTAGATGTTTCTATTGCATGCCAGACGAAATGGTAAATTTCTATCCGAATGATAAATTGATGTCAGCTGATGAATTGCTTAATATTGCAAAAACATTTGTTTCTTTGGGTGTAAAAAAAATCAGATTAACAGGTGGAGAACCACTCATTAGAAAAGATGCAAGAGAAATTATCTCTCGTCTTTCCAACTTGCCAATTGAGTTAGCAATTACATCTAACGGATTTTTATTAGATGAGTATTTGGAGCTGTTTCAAGAAGTTGGTTTAAATTCAGTAAATATAAGCTTAGATACTTTGGATGAAGAAAGATTCTTTAGTATTACTAAAAGAGACTATCTGAAAAAAGTACTTTCAAATATCAAATTATTTATTGATAAAGGTTTTAGAATAAAGGTAAATGTTGTTGCTTTAAAGGGGGTAAATCTGCATGAAATTAAAGATTTTGTGGAGTGGACAAAAAACGAAAAAGTGCATGTTAGGTTTATTGAGTTTATGCCTTTTAATGGAAATTCTTGGGATTTTTCAAAGATTGTAAGTTATAAAG
>CAYVKX010000049.1:5246-11334 GCA_964452095.1 uncultured Weeksellaceae bacterium | reverse complement strand
ATTAAATGCGACAAATGTTATATACAAATATAACTCAAAAAAGATATTAAACAATCATATGGATTTAAATTTTAACGATTTTCAAAAACAAGATATCAAATTTGATATTAATGAGCTTCAAAAAGCTTATAAAGAAATACTAAAAATAGTTGATGATAATTTTGAGTATGCAAGAATAAGAGATGCAAAAAATGATACCGCAAAAAACTTTCAGATTAAAGATGGAAAAGGTACTTTTGCTGTAATTAGTTCAGTTACCGATTCATTTTGTGGTACTTGTAACAGAATTCGGTTAACGGCTGATGGAAAAATTAAGAATTGTCTGTTTTCTAACTCTGAGTTAGATTTGCTTTCTGCCTTCAGAAATGGAAAAGATATTGAAAATATGATATTTGAAAACATTGAAGCAAAGCATGCTGAAAGAGGAGGGTTGCCTGAGTTTGAAGATATCAAAAAGGAAGAAGACTTTGGAAAGGGAAGGTGTATGTTTGCTATTGGAGGGTAAAAAGATAATGTAACAATGAAAAGATAGTATTGAGATATTAGTATTTAGAGAATAGATTGTAGAAAAATAATGTGACAATTAAACAATGTAACGATTAACCAAAAACAAGCATTAATGCTCAAATGTGAACATTGTAAAATAACGAATTGTTTATTGGTTGAGAATTGCTCAAGCGATTGGTTAGATGTAATTGATCAAAATAAATCTGAGCTAAAATTCAGAAAAGGAGATGTGTTTATTTCTGTTGGCGATATTGTTGATGGAATTTATTTTATTGAGAGTGGCTTAGCGAAAGTGAGTTTGAGTCGGGACAATGAAGATAGAGTAATTCGGCTTGCAAAAGAAGGAGATATTTTGGGGCATAGAGGATTTGGGGGTGCTTTAGTTTACCCAATTTCGATTACTGCACTAAGTGATATCCGCCTCACTTTTATTCCTTTAGATATTTTTATTAAGGTGGTAAAATCCAATCCTGAGTTTTCTTATCAACTAATGATGTTTTTTGCAGAGGAGCTAAAAAACACCGAAAAAAGAATGCAAGAATTATTACGAATGACTGTAATTGAAAGAATTTCTACCGCAATAATGTTTAATATTGATGCGTTTGGAATGGATAAAAATAATATTTTGAATTTTACTTTAAGTAGAAGAGATATGGCAAGCTTGGTTGGCTCAACTTACGAAACTATTGTTAGAATGCTCAAAAAACTAGAACTGCAAGGGATTATAAAAAATATTGGAAAACAAATACAAATTCTTAACTTAAAAGAGATAGAAAAGTATTGCTTAAAAGAGATTTAAATAATAACTAAAAACAAGAAATGAAAAATAAAACAGTAGCACAAATTGTTGCTTCAGACTTAAGAACAGCAACAATATTTAAAAAATACGGTATAGATTTTTGTTGTGGAGGTGGTAAACCAGTTTCGGAAGCGTGTAAAGGAACAGATGTAGAAGCACAAACAATTTTTAATGAAATTGAAATGCTTGATGCTGAAAAAGCAGAGACAGATTTTGATAATATGGAGTTAGATGTTCTCACTAACCACATTTTGGAAACACATCATGTTTATGTAAAAGAATCTACTCCAATTATCCTGCAATTTGCTGATAAAGTTGCAAAAGTTCATGGTGATCATAACCCAGAAAATATTGAGATTGCAAGACTATTTAGAGAAGTTGCTATTGAATTGCAACAACACCTAATGAAAGAAGAAGGAATTCTTTTTCCTCACATTATAAATTTAGCTATTGCTAACAGGAATGGAGAAAAAATTCAAGTTCCTTTTGGTTCTGTTCAAAATCCTATTACAATGATGAAGCACGAACATGATACTGCAGGAGATATCTTTAAACAAATAGAGAAATTGAGTAATAACTTTACTCCACCGCCTCATGCTTGCAATACTTACAAAGCACTTTATCATCACTTAAAAGAGTTTCAAGATGATTTACATATTCACATTCATTTAGAGAATAACATCTTATTCCCTAAAGCGATTGAAATGGAGAAAAATAGTTAATAGTTTTAGTTAGTTTATTTTTAGAAAGTCCAGTTGAATTTATTTTCTCCGGATTTTTTATGCAATAAAATTAAAGAATGTAAGAAGTAATTTAATACTAGCTAAGAATAATACTATAGCAAGTAAATATCTAACTCCTTTATTACTCATTTTCTTACTTCCAAAATAACTCCCTGCAAAACCCCCAATTATTGCAATTGTAATCCAAAGAGTAATGTTCTCAACTGGTTTGTAATTTCCTGAACTAATGATTCCAGCCAGTCCGCTAATAGAATTTACTAGTATAAGAAGTGCAGAAATTGCTGCTGCTTCCTTCATTTTTGCCCACCTAAAAAGTAGTAATACAGGACTTAAAATAATTCCTCCTCCAATTCCAATTAATCCAGATACAAACCCTAAAACACCACCAAAAACAAGCCCAACAGAAAATGGTAACTCTTTCAGTCCTTCCTTTTCTTTTCCAATTATCCCTAACATTTTTAGGACTGCAAAAACTAAAAAGAAACCTAAAATCCCTTTGTAAATCTCTTCTTGAATTTCAATTGTTCCTCCTAAATATGCCAGAGGAATTGAGCTTAATGCAAAAGGAAAAAATAATTTCCATTTAAAATATCCTTCCTTTTTATAATGATAGAATGAAATCCCTGCAACAAAAATGTTAAGAGTTAGTGCAGTAGATTTCATCAAGATTGCTTCAACTGCAAAAAGTGCCATTACTGCATGGTAACCACTAGCCCCTCCATGTCCTACAGAGGCATATAAAAACGCCATTACGAAAATACAAACTAGGATTATCTCCATTTTAATCGTGTCTTCTTCCTTTAATTACTCTGTAGATATGTAAAATATAAGGAAAAAGTGCATCCATACTTTCGGATGCTCCTTTTGTAGATCCTGGAAGAGATAAAACTAAAGTGTCGTTTATCAGCCCTGCAATTCCTCTTGAAAGCATAGAATATGGAGTTCGTTCTTGACCGTAACTTCTTGCTGCTTCCATAATTCCTGGAATCTCAACATCTAACATTGGTCGTAAACTCTCAGGAGTAATATCTCTTGGTGATAGTCCTGTTCCTCCTGTTGTGATAATTAATTTACTACCACTTTCTAAACTTGATTTTACTAAGTTTTGTAAATCTTCTTTTTCATCAGGAATGATATGGTAATCTATATTTGAAACACTACATTCTTCTAATTTACTTACAATTACTTTCCCAGATTTATCATGTTTTTTACCTGCTGAGATACTATCAGACATTACAATGACTGTAGCGAGTAAATTTGGTTCAATATCTTTTACGAAATCAGATTTACCACCTCTCTTTTCAAGTAGTTTTACATCTGTTATTTCTAAATTAGTGTCAATTGGTTTAAGTAAATCATAAAGCGTAACTGCTGTGGTTGTTGCACCATAAATTGCTTCAATTTCACAACCCGTTTTATAGATAGTAGTAACCGATAGTTTTATTGTGATTTCGTTTCCATTTATTTCAAAATCAATATCAGTATTTTCGGTTGGCATAGGATGACAATGAGGAATTACTCCTGCAGTATTTTTTACTGCTAACATTCCTGCAATTTTTGATATTTCAAACGGATCTCCTTTAGGAACAGTTTTGTTATTTATTGCATCCATTCCCAGATTACCAACTTTTACAACTGCTTTTGCGGTTGCCGTTCTGAGTGTTTTTGCTTTCCAGCTTATGTCTTTCATGTTTTGTTTATTTGTTTAACTGCTGAGTTGTTTATTTGTTATTGTGGTTTAGTTTTTTTAATTGTTACATTATCTAATTGCTACATTAATCTTCTAAACCCACTGATAATTTTCTCCTTCAAAAATCTCTTTTTTCCAGATTGGGGCTCTATCTTTTATTTGTTCTACTACATCTCTTGATGCATCATAACTTACACCTCTGTGTTTTGATGATACAAAAACAAAAAGGGAAATTTCCCCTGCTTTTACCATTCCTATACTGTGATAAATATGCATGCAAGATATATCATATTTTTCGAAAATACTTTCTCTAATTTCATGAAAAATATTTTCTGCCATATCCTCATATGCAGAATATTCAATTCCCTCAACAGTTTTTCCTTCATGCTTATCTGCACGGACTTGTCCCAAAAAGATATTGTGTGCTCCAATCCCAGTTTTGCTTGAATGATTTGCAATTGATTTTGCAATTTTTTCTGGTTTTATTGGTCCGTATGTTAGTGATTTTTTACCCATTTTGTATTTGTTTAACCGCCCGCAAATGGAGGTAAAAGTGCAATTGTATCTCCATTATTTAGCTTAGTATTTGTGTTAATTATTTTTTGATTTATTGCAATTTGAAATGTTTTATTTTCCAAATCAGGATATTCAGCTTTTAGATGTTTCATCAATTCATCAGAGCTTGCAAAATTAGAGAAATCTTTTTCTCTGCACCCTGAAATATCTTCTAATATTCCGAAAAATAGTACTTTAGTTTTACTCATGTTTATTGGTTTTTGATTTGTATTCATGAACACTTTGTGTTTCATAATATTTTTTTAAATCTTCTTTTGTATTTATATTCAGAAACTCTCTTTTTGTTTCTTCATTTTCATTTAACTCAATGGTGTTATAGTCTAAGTTTTTTATCACTTTTTGTAACTTGAAATTTTCCTTAATTACCTCCTCTTTTATTTTAGGAATTGCTTTTGACGAGAACAAAGAAATTAATGGTTCCATTCTTCCGTTTATTGTTGGAATCACTACATCATACTCTTCCAAATTATCAAATAATCGGGCAATTGTTAGGCCAGAAATATTGGGGGTGTCGCAACTCATTACCAAAAATAAATCGTTCTCATTTTCTTGCATACAAGAGATAATTCCACCCAAAGGACCAATTCTTTCTGTTTTATCTTTTACAATTTTTAATCCGAATTTGGTATAATTTTCATTGTTTGCAGAAATCACTATTTCATCACAAAAGGGGTCCATTAAATGAATAACCTTTTCAATCATTTTATCATCATCCAACTGAATAATTCCTTTGTCTTCTCCCATTCTAGAAGAAAGTCCGCCTGCTAATATGATACCACTTATTTTCATATTTCTAAGATGTGAACTTCAACTTCTTCACCTTTTTTATAAAGTTCTTTTCCTTTTGGAAGGTAGATTAAACAATCTGCAACTGAAAAGGAACTTAAGATGTGCGACCCTTGTCCTAATAGAACTTTTACCCCCTCTTTTTCAATTTTTCCTTTTAAGAAATTGGATTTGTTTGCTTCAATTTTTACTTCATCTAATAAAGGAAGTTTAACGGATTTTAATCTAGTGTTTTCAAATCCCATCATTTTTCTGATAGTTGGGAAAATATATTCGTAATAGGAGGTGATAACTGCTGCAGGATTTCCAGGTAAGGCAAAGAAAAGAGTATTTCCTTTTGTTCCGAAATAAAGAGGTTTTCCTGGTTTCTGAGCAATTTTATGGAACTCTTTTTTCACTCCTAATTCATTCAAACAATCTGCAACTAAATCGTATTTTCCCATTGATATTCCTCCCGTCAAAATTACAATATCAAATTCAGCAGAATCTGATAAAGTTTCTTGGAGTTCTTCTATTGTATCTTTTCCAATTTGGCGAATAATATCTTCTGCTTTTTGTTCTTTTAAAAGAGTAATAAGTGCAGTTGAATTACTCTCATAAATCTGACCGAATTTCAAAGGATTTCCCGCTTGAATAATTTCATTCCCTGTAGTAATTATCTTAATTTTTGGTGTAGAATAAACCGCTACTTTCGTTTCTCCTAATGCAGAAAGATAAGATGCAGTTGAAGGATTTATTACACTCCCTTTTTTTAGTGCATTTTCTCCTTTTTTAATTTGTTCTCCTAAAAGTCGGATGTGTTTTCCTAATTTGGATTGATAATTTTTTTCTAAAATCATTTTACCATCTTTGGTAGAAGTTTTTTCCACCATTATAATAGTGTCAGTTCCTTTTGGGATAGGAGCTCCTGTGTAAATTTCTGTACATTCCCCTGATTTAATCTCCATATTAGAGTTGTCCCCAGCTTTTACTTCTCCAATTATTTTT
>CAYVKX010000049.1:4932-5236 GCA_964452095.1 uncultured Weeksellaceae bacterium | reverse complement strand
GTAATCCCATTTTTTATATCAGAGTGTTTGAGTGCAAAACCATCCATTGCAGAATTATCAAAAGAAGGAATATTGATTTTTGCAATAATATCTTCTGATAAAACTTTTCCAACAGCTTGTAGAACATCAATCTTTTTTGAAGAAAGAATTCTTGTATTTTCTGTAATTATTTCTTTAGCTTTTTCTACACTTATCATACTGCAAAAATACTCCTATAAACGATATAAATAAGTGATTTATATCATTAAAAAAAAAGCCGACAAGATTGTCGGCTTTTTTTTAATGCTTAATATTTTTTGAAATA
>CAYVKX010000049.1:0-4922 GCA_964452095.1 uncultured Weeksellaceae bacterium | reverse complement strand
GGCGATAGAAACTTACGCCAGCCGACATAAAAAGTAAGACAATATTTAGCATAGCATTATTTAGCTCATCTCTTCTTAAGTGCACCACAATTGCACCTGCCATTACCATTGCAAGCCCCATACATGCCATAGGTACAAGCCATAAATGCATTCCTAAAATCATTGGTAATATAATGCCAATTCCTCCTAGTAATTCTAGCCATCCAAATAGCTTAATAGTTTGCTGATTATAGTCTTCAGCCCAACTTACTTTTTTTAGCAAATCTTCTTTCGATTTACTTAATTTTACGATTCCTGCCCAAATGAAAATTACAGTTAAAATCACTTGACAGACCAATACAAATGTTGCTTCCATAATTGATTGTTTTTTTAATTAATAACTTTTCCAAAAGTAGGATAAAATTTTAATTCAAACAATGATAAAAGTCATTTATGCAAAAAATACAAACAAAAAACCCCCTCATTACAAGGGGGATTTCAATAATATTAACCTTTATTATTTTATGTAAACTAATTTAAAAATTTTGGTTTAATACTTACTTCAAAATAAGAGTAACTATTAGTTCCATCTAAATCACCACCTCTCAAAGATTGCATGCTTTCAGTTGTAGTATAAATTGAGTGAACAACACCAAAAGTAATATCATCATTAAATGGATAAGAAAAAGCTAAATCTATTTCAGAACCTAAGTTACCATCTAACACATCACCAGCTTCATTAGTCATTTCACTTACTGCATTAAACATGTGGTAAGCCATTTTCATTTTCAGTTTATTTAACTTATATCCTAATGAGAAATAAGTGTCATTCAATCCAACAGAATTTCCATGATTTCCTACATAGAACAAATCCATAAAACCATTAAATTTATGATTGGTTCCAAATACTGGAGCAAAAGCTAAAGTTTCCTCATCACTTCCAGAAATTGATTCATAGCCAACTCCTAAATTTACTTTCTCAAATAATTTATAACTTCCATCAAATCCTAATAAAGAACCACTTAAATCATCTTGGCTTTGTGTGTAATAATTTAAGCTTAAAGAAATACCTTTCACTTTTGTAGATAATCTTCCACCTGTTGTGGTCAAGTCATCTTTGTTTAACATAAGCATACTTACTTTCAATTTTTTCAAATCTTTGTTTAGCCATAAGTAGTTCATATATTCGTATTGTCCTTTAAACTCAGAGTTTGTGTAAGCATCAGAAGTGTAAGCAAAACCAACATGAGCGGTTACAAATCCATTGTATTTTAATAAACCCATATCATGACTTCTTGCTTGTTGAGCCCAGCCGACAGCACCCATAATTCTTTGGTCGTCATAAGATACTTCTTGCCTTCCTCCTTTTAACGCAAAGTTGTCAGTCAAATTTACTTCAGTCCATACTTCATGCAAATCAAAATTATTCTCACTTCCATTGTTCATTGTATTGGCGCTATTCCAAGTTCTTACATCTTGCAAACTAACTTTTACGCTATAATCATTACCTTTGTAATTCATGTTCAATCTACTTCTTTGTGAAGTATTGATAGTAGCTTTTTGGTCAGTATCTGCCATAGCTTTTTTCGAGCCATTTCTAATTTCTGTTCTAGGGCGAATATCTGCATCTACTGTAAATTGAGCAAAAATAGAAGTTGCTCCAAACATCATAAGTCCTGCTAAAATTATCTTTTTCATAAGTTTTGTTTTTTAAAAATACACACCACCCAAAGGGTGATGTGTATTAATTAGTTAATTATTAGTTTAAAAATTTTGGTTTGATATTTACTTCAAAATAAGAGTAACTATTAGTTCCATCTAAATCACCACCTCTTAAAGATTGCATACTTTCAGTTGGGCTGTAAATTGCATGAATTAATTTAAAAGTAACTCCTTTAGCAAAAGGATAAATTAAAGCCATATCAATTTCAGTTCCTAAATCACCATCTAGCACATCACCATCTTCATTAGTCATTTCACTTACTGCATTAAATATGTGGTAAGTCATTTTGAAAGTCATTTTATCCATTTTATAACCTAATGAGAAGAACTTATCATCAAGCCCAACAGAACCTCCATGATTTCCTACATAGAAATAATCCATGTGTCCGTTAAATTTATGGTTAGTACCAAATAAAGGTGAAAAAGCTGTGTTTTCCGCATCAGTACCTGATTGTATTTCGTACCCAAATCCTAAATTGATTTGATCGGAAACTTTATATCCACCATCTAACCCAATTAATGTTGCGCCTAATTCAGCATCATCTTTTTCTTGTGTGTAGTAGTTTAAGTTAATAGAAACGCCATTTACTTTAGCCGATACTCTACCGCCTAATGTTACCAAATCATCTTTTCTTAATCTAAGAGCAGAAGCTTTAAAATTATCAAAATCTTTGTGTAACCATAAGTAATTCATTGTTTCGTAAGAGCCAGCCACTTCATTATTAGAGTTGTGAGCAAAACCCAAATGAGCAGTAAAATTACCATTGTATTTTAATAATCCCATGTCATGGCTTCTTGCTTGTTGAGCCCAACCAACTGCACCCATAATTCTTTGATCGTCCAGATTTACTTCTTGTCTTCCTCCTTTTAAAGCAAGATTATCCATTAGGGTTACTTCAGCCCAAGCTTCATGTAAATCAAAACTATTTGCAGCTCCTTTACTCATTGTACTGGCGCTTCCCCAAGTTCTTACATCTTGCATGCTTACTTTCATAGAATAAACATCAGTTTTGTAATTCATGTTTAATCTTGTTCTTTGAGATGTACTAATAACAGCCTCTTGATCAGTAATTGACAAGGCATTTTTAGTTCCAGTTCTCATTTCTGTTCTTGGTCTTAATTCTCCATCTATAGTAAACTGAGCGTACATATAAGTTACTCCGAATAAGAATAAAGCCGTTAAAATTGTTTTTTTCATAACTAAATTTTTTAAGTTTATATTGGTTAATAATTGGGGGTAAAAGTACAGCAAGCCGTTTTTGTGAATTATGAGGTTTGTCAGTAAAAAATATGATTATTGTCATATAAAAAAAGGAAATTATTACTTCAATTATGCAGTATTGCTGCTGTAAAAATTACTTTTGCATTCCAAAAACAAAAAATATGTCAGAAGATAAGAAAGTAATTTTTTCAATGTCGGGCGTTTCTAAGTCCTTCAACAATAATAATAAACAAGTTTTAAAAGATATTTATTTATCATTTTTTTATGGTGCCAAAATTGGTATTATTGGATTGAATGGCTCGGGTAAATCAACTCTTTTAAAGATTATTGCAGGAGTAGAAAAACAATATCAGGGTGATGTAGTGTTTTCAGATGGTTATACTGTTGGGTATTTGGAGCAAGAACCAAAACTTGATGAAGGTAAAACGGTAATTGAAATTGTAAAAGAAGGTATGCAAGAGGCAGTAGATACTCTTGCTGATTATAATGCTATTAATGATGCTTTTGGATTACCAGAGAATTATGAGAATCCTGATAAAATGGAGGAGTTAATGAAGCAACAAGGGGTATTACAAGATAAGATAGAGGCACTAGGGGCTTGGGATATTGATACTAAACTTAATATCGCTATGGATGCTTTAAGATGCCCTGAACCAGATGCTCAAATTTCAGTATTATCAGGAGGAGAGAAGAGAAGAGTGGCACTTTGTAGATTATTATTACAAGAGCCAGATGTTTTGTTGTTGGATGAGCCAACCAATCATTTAGATGCAGAATCAGTACTTTGGTTAGAGCAACATTTGCAACAATACAAAGGAACTGTAATAGCAATTACTCACGATAGATATTTCTTGGATAATGTTGCAGGTTGGATTTTAGAGTTAGATAGAGGAGAGGGAATACCATGGAAAGGAAATTATTCATCTTGGTTAGATCAAAAATCTAAGAGATTAGCTCAAGAGGAAAAAACAGAAAGTAAAAGAAGAAAAACTCTTGAAAGGGAGTTGGATTGGGTGCGTATGTCACCAAAAGGAAGGCGAACAAAATCAAAAGCTCGTTTAAATAATTATGAAAATCTTTTAGGAGATGAAGGAAGAGATAAAGAAGAAAAAATTGAGCTTTACATTCCTCCAGGTCCAAGGTTAGGAAATAATGTAATTGATGCTGAAGGTGTATGTTAAGCATTTGGTGATAAATTGCTTTATGAAGATTTAAATTTCAAATTACCGCCTGCAGGTATAGTTGGTATTATTGGACCTAATGGAGCAGGAAAAACTACATTGTTCCGTATGATAATGGAGCAAGAAACTCCTGATTCAGGTACTTTTAAAGTTGGTGAAACAGTTAAGATTGCATATGTAGATCAGCAACATACTGATATTGATCCTGAGAAAACAATTTGGGAACAAATTACTAATGGCCAAGAGCAAGTTAATGTGGGAGGAAAACTTATGAATTCAAGGGCATATGTAGCTAAGTTTAATTTTAATGGCTCTGATCAAAATAAAAAAGTAGGAGTATTATCTGGTGGGGAGCGTAATCGTTTGCATTTAGCAATGACTTTAAGGCAAGAGGCAAATGTTCTTTTACTTGATGAGCCAACAAATGATTTAGATGTAAATACTTTAAGAGCATTAGAGGAAGGTTTAGATAATTTTGCGGGTTGTGGAGTTATTATTTCTCACGATAGATGGTTCTTAGATAGAGTCTGCACGCATATTTTAGCATTTGAAGGAGATAGTAATGTTGTTTTCTTTGAAGGAGGATTCTCTGACTATGAAGAAAATCGTAAAAAACGATTGGGGGATATTGCGCCAACAAGGATTAAATATAGAAAACTAAAGAGGGATTAAGTAATAGAGTGCTCTACTTTAAAAGCATATCCCAGTGTAATATCTGATTTAGGAGATTACTATCTAGTTCTTTAAAGTACAAGATTATTTCTTTTGGTTCATGATAATTTAAAAAGAATTTTATCTTTGTAAATTACTGAATACCA
>CAYVKX010000048.1:0-15834 GCA_964452095.1 uncultured Weeksellaceae bacterium | reverse complement strand
ACAAATATACAAATAATTAACTGAATATCAATGATTTAAATTTTAGAAGTCCCCAAATGTATTGATTTAAAAATCAATTAATTGTATTTTTAAGCAATTAAAGTGTCGCCTATTTTTCATTCATTTTCAAAAACAAAAGGTGGTTTTGTTTGCCTTAATTATTTATGTAAAACCCTTTATTTTACTGTTCGTACAGTTTATTTGGCTATTCGTACAGTTTATTTTTTTGTTCGTTCCTCTATTTGTGCACTTGGGGTTTTGTAAAAGACACTCTGTGTCTGCATTCTTTTTGTAGTTTTCCCCCAACTAATCAACAAACTATTAGCAACTAACAACCAACAACTATCAAAATTACTATCTTTACCCTCATTAAAAACCAAACAAATGAATAAATCATTAGCATTTTTATTAGGAGTATTTTTAGTTACTTCTTGTACACAATCACCTAAAAAGCAAGTCGTTTTTGCATCAGATAATCCTGCCGAAAGAGTAGTTTGGGAGCGTATCCGTTTAGCTGACCCAAATACAGGAGAAATCCCAAACAACATCAGGCAAAAAGAAATGATTTTTGCTAAAACCCTGCCAAAATCAACTGCTTTTAATAAAGCAAGTTGGGTGCATAGAGGTCCTTATAATGTAGGAGGGCGTACTCGTGCCTTAGCATTAGATGTTCAAGATGAAAATATCATATTTGCTGGAGGTGCTAGTGGCGGTATGTTTCGCTCAACAGATGGTGGGCAAAGTTGGGCAATGACTACTGAGCCGAATCAACTTCATAATGTTACTTGTGTAAGTCAGGATAAAAGAGCAGGAAAGGAGAATATTTGGTATTTTGGAAGTGGGGAATTAAGAGGAAGTTCTGCAAGTGGAGGAGGAGCTTATTATCAAGGAAATGGAATTTATAAATCAGTTGATGGAGGGCTGAGTTGGGATTCTTTATCTATAACTGCAACTAATACTCCTCAGAATTTTGATTCTAATTTTGATTTTATTTGGAACATAGAATGTGATAAATCTAACGATAGTTTGGATGTAGTATATGCCGCCACTTATGGCTCAATTTATAGAAGTGAGGATGGCGGAAATTCTTGGGCTTTGCAGTTAGGAGGTGGAAATGCTTATCATAATAATGTTGAAATTACCACTAGTGGAGTGGTTTATGCTACCCTTTCTTCTGATGGAACAGATAGAGGGATTTGGCGTTCAGTTGATGGACAAAATTGGACAAATATTACTGATTCTCTTTTTCCACCAGTTTATGGTAGAATAGCAATAGGTGTAAATCCTAGCAATGAGGATGAAGTTTATTTCTTGGCTGCTGAAACCGATAATTACGGACAGCATACCAATGTATTTTTTGGTGGAGAAGCTTGGACTTCCCTCTGGAAATATGAAGCAAATACAGGAAATTGGACAGATTTATCGGCAAACATACCAGCTAATCAAGCTACTTCATTTGATAATTTTAATGCGCAAGGAGGTTATGATTTATTGGTAAAAGTTCATCCTACAAATGCCAATACTGTTTATATTGGCGGAACAAATCTGTGGCGTTCAACTGATGGATTTACTACTCCTAATAATACTATGATTATTGGCGGTTATTTTATTGGTTCGGTGGAAGGAGATGGAAATTGGGGAGTGTATCCGAATCATCACCCTGATCAGCACGATTTACTCTTTTTGCCATCAAACGATAGCGTAATGCTAAGCGCAACTGATGGGGGTGTTTTCAAATCCAATAATGCTTTTAAGGATACTGTACTTTGGACTTCTCTTAACAATGGCTATTATACCACTCAACTTTATGGGGTAACCGTAAGTAGAAATGCAAACTCAGATGTGATGCATGGTGGATTTCAAGACAATGGAAATTTTGTAAGTTTTTCAGCTAATCCAACTTCTCATTGGAATATGCCTTTTAATGGAGATGGTTGTTTTGGCGGAATTGCCGACAATGAAGAAGATTTTTATCTCACAATACAAAGAGGGGTGATGTATAAAATGAAGTTAGACACAAATGCCGAAAGATTGGCTTTTAATAGAATGGATCCCATTTCTGCTGATAGTAATAATTATATGTTTATCAACCCAATGGTGATGGATAAAAATGCCGATATTATTTATTGGGCGGAGGGGCATAAATTTTGGAGAAATAATGATGTTGCTAATATTCCTTACAACAATTCACACGCTAAAAATGATTTGGGTTGGCATCTTTTTTCTGATTCTCTACCGAGCAATTCTATGAAAATTTCTGTAATTGAAACAAGCAAAAACCCAGCTAATGTGGTGTATTTCGGTACGCAAAACAAATACATTTACAGAATTGATAATGCTGATGTGGGCGACCCACCGCTTAATATGATAACCAATATTCCAACAGGAACGAATTCTTACACTTCTGATATTGCTATAAACCCAGATGATGCTCAGGAGATAATGGTGGTCTATTCCAATTACTCTTTGTATTCGCTTTTCCATAGCAAGGATGGAGGCACAAGTTGGACAAAGGTTGCCGGAAATCTGGAGCAAAACCCAAGTGGAAGCGGAAATGGGCCTTCTTGTAGAACTGCCGAAATTATTCCTTTGGGCAATGATACTTTGTATTTGGTGGGCACTTCTGTTGGTTTGTACGGAACGGCTAATTTGAATGGAACAAATACTGTTTGGAAACAAATTGCTCCTCAAACTATTGGAGCTGTGGTGGTGGAGTTTTTAACTTATAGGCAAAATGATGGTTTGCTTGTGGTGGGCACCCACGGAAACGGCATTTATCAAACTAATATTACATCAGTTGGAGATGTATTAGCTTTGGATAAGGAACAAACAAATTTAGATAAACTAAAAATTTACCCAATACCGGCTACTGATAATGTAAACTTAGCATTTACTGCCCAAAAAAGTACAATGGCTAAACTTACCTTATATAATGAATTAGGAAAAAGAGTTAAAACAAAAAGCCAAAAAGTTTTTGCTGGAGCAAACCAATTTAAATTGGATTTACAAAATGTAAAAGCGGGTATTTATTTTGTAAGTTTGGAGATGGATGGAGAAGTGATTATGAAACAGATTATTAAAAATTAACATGAAACACCTCCTAACCCTTTTACTCTTCCCATTTCTTGCTTTTTCTCAGCAAACAATAAACGGCAGTATAACACACGATAATGCACAAAGAGATTATATTTTGTATGTACCTACTATTTACAATTCCAATAATCCAACTCCACTGCTTTTTAATTTTCATGGCTATACTTCAAATGCTAATGACCAAATGTGGTATGGCGATTTTCGCTCTATTGCCGATACTGCTAACTTTTTGCTGGTGCATCCGCAAGGGCAATTGGATTCTAGTGGTACTACCCATTGGAATGTGGGTTGGAGTGGTAGCATTGGTGATGATGTTGGTTTTACGGCTGCACTAATTGATTCTTTATCCGCCCAATATAATATAGATGCAAATAGAATTTACACTACAGGAATGAGTAATGGAGGATTTATGAGCTATTATTTAGCTTGCAATTTATCACACAGAATTGCAGCCATTGCTTCTGTTACCGGCAGTATGGGACCACTTATGATGAATAATTGTAATCCAACTCACCCTACTCCAATAATGGAGATTCATGGTGCTTTAGATTTTTCCGTACCTTATTCTGGAGCTTGGTGGGTAAAGTCCATCCCTGATGTTTTGGATTATTGGATAAATCATAACTTTTGCGATACGCAAAGTGTTTTTACTTCTATCCCGAACATCAATACTTTAGATGGTTCTACTGCTGAGCATTATGTTTGGCAAAATGGATTGAATGGAGTAGAGGTAGAGCATTTTAAAATTGTTGGAGGCGATCATTCTTGGCCAGGCACCTCTTTTTCTTTTGGTAATCCAAATTATGATATTGATGCCTCTACAGAAATTTGGCGATTTTTTTCAAAATATGATATTAACGGTTTGATTTCTACAACTTCTGCAATTACTGAGGTGGAAAATACAAATAAAAAACTTTTGAAAATTGTAGATGTTTTGGGAAAGGAAACTAATCCTCAAAAAAATCGTACGCTTTTTTATATCTATGATGATGGGACGGTTGAGAAAATAATCAGTGTTCAGTAAACAGAAATCAGTAGATAAACAACAGAAAAGTCAATGTAACAATGAGACGATTTGCTAATTTGATTATGTGCTGATTCCAAAAATCAAAAACTACAAACTAATAACCAAAAACCATGAAACATTTACTTTTACTTATCTTTTGCTTTCCTCTTTCCAGCTTTGGACAATTTACCTATGTTCCAGATGATAATTTTGAGCAAGAACTTATTAATCTTGGTGTAGATATGATTTTTGATGACTATGTACAAACGGCAGGAATTGATACAATTACTTATCTGTATCTAACATCTTATGGTATAGCTGATATGACTGGTATTGAGGATTTTGTTGTTTTAAGAGAACTCTCTTGTGCGGATAATACTTTTACAACTCTCGATTTGAGTAATAACTCAGCACTGTATGAATTAAATTGTAGTGTGAATCAACTCGTTTCTTTAGATGTGAGAAATGGAAATAATCAAGGGCTTTTGTATTTTACTGCTATGAATAATCAAGCACTTAATTGCATTGATGTAGATGATGTGGCTTGGGCAAATAGTAATTGGACGAAAGATACATGGACTTCTTTTAGCACTAATTGTAGTGTATCAGCAGTTGATGAAAATAAAACCCCTCATAAGCGCCTATTAAAAGTAGTGGATGTATTTGGTAGAAGTATCTCGCCAAAACCTAACATTCCTCTTTTTTATATCTTTGATGATGGGACGGTTGAGAAGAAACTGATTATTGAATAATTTGGTAATGTGCTGATTAAAGTAGTCAGAATACAGTACTCAGTAGATAGCAGATGACAGAAAAATAAAGTAACTAGTGAAGTAGTAACTAGCCACTAGCAAAAAACTAAAAGCCAACAGCTAATAGCCAGCTAATTTCTCTTCCAAAAATAAGGGGTAAACAATATTGCGATTGTAAAAAGTTCTAATCTTCCAAGAATCATCAATCCACTCATTACCCATTTGGCTGCTGCCGGTAAGTGGGCAAAAGTTGCAGACGGGCCAACACTTCCAATTCCAGGACCAACATTACTCACAGCAGTAATAGAAGCGCTTATTGCATCTTGAAAATCTAGTCCAATAAAGGTGAGGGCAATGGATCCACTCACAAAAATAAAGAGGTAAAAAAATACAAATGCCAAAAGGTTATAAATAGTTTTTGGAGCAACTGCCATTCTGTTCAAACTTACAGGGATTATTGCATTTGGGTGCAGTCTTCTTTTGAACTCTAAAAAGCCGTTTTTAATCAGTAAAACAATTCTAACAATTTTCATTCCTCCACTTGTACTCCCTGCACTTGCTCCACTAAATAAAAGTAAAAAGAAAATAAATGTAGCAAAAGCGCCCCAAGTGGTAAAATCAGCACTTGCATAACCTGTAGTGGTAAGTATACTTACAATTTGAAATAAGGTATGCCTGAAACTACTTTCAAAACTTCCGTTTGTTACCGAATTTACAATAGGAAATATTGCAATAAGCAAAAGTATTATAGCACTCAGATACCATTTGAATTCGTCATTGTCCCAAAACTTTTTGAGCTTTAATTTACTTCCAAAATAAAGTAGCGTAAAATTAGTTCCAGCCAAGAACATAAAAAGGATAATTATATATTGAATAATTGGAGAATTAAAATGTCCTATACTTGCTTGTTTGGTAGAAAATCCTCCTGTACTCATTGTGGTTAGCGCATGATTAATTGCATCAAAAAAGCTCATGTCGGCAAAGTATAAAAGAGCAGTTTGCAGTATGGTCAAAAAGAAGTAAATAAACCATAAGCGTTTGGCAGTTTCTTTTATTCTCGGATGTATTTTATCTTTGGTTGGTCCTGGTGCTTCTGAGGTAAAAAGTTCCATTCCTCCCACTCCTAAAAGTGGTAGGATAGCAATGGTTAAAACAATAATTCCCATTCCTCCAATCCACTGGGTCATACTTCTCCAAAAAAGTATGCTTTCTGGCATTTGCTCAATGTTATTCAGTATAGATGAGCCAGTGGTTGTAAGCCCTGAAACTGTTTCAAAGAAAGCATTGCTTACCCCTGGAATGGAATTGCTCAAAAGGTAAGGTAAAGTGCTGCAAAGTACCATGGCAATCCAGCCGAAAGCTACTATCAAATAGCCTTCTCTTTTGCGTACTTCATCATTTTTTTTAGCTCTTGTTATGTATTTTAAAATTACTCCTACAACCAATGTAATTACAGAGGATTGAATGAGGGTTTCTATCATACCATCTTCATAATAAATAGAAAAAGGAATACAAAAAAGCATGAGTATTCCAATAATGATAACGAGAGTTCCTACTACATTTAAAACTACTGATTTATTGATGAGTTTTTTAGCCATTATTTATTGAAAGAATTTCTCAATTGTATGTATGGTTTCATTATTTGTGAAGATGATTGTTTTGTCGCCTTCTTGCAGTTGAAAGTCTCCAAAAGGAATAAAACCAATTCCATCTCTTACTACTCCAGCAATATTTACCATTGGTGGAAGTTTCAAATCTTTTAGTTGTTTTCTAGTAATTTTGCTATCGGCTTGTACGGTAAATTCAATTACTTCAGCATCAAGGTTTAGAGTTGCTATTGCATTTACTTCTCCTTTTCTAATGTATTTCAAAATATCATTTGCGGCAATTACTTTTTTGTTGATTAAAGTATCAATCCCGATATTGTGTGAGAGTTTGATGTAATCGATATTTTCTACTCCCGCAATAGTTTTTCGTACGCCATGCGATTTTGCTACTAAGGAAGAAATAATATTGGTTTCCGAATCTCCCGTTACGGCAACAAAAGCATCCATATCTTCAATTTTTAAATCCTCCAACAATGATACATCTGTACCATCTCCATGAATCACTAATGTCTTTTTTAGTTTGTTGGCAATTTGTTCAGCTTTTTCTTCTAATTGTTCAATGAGGGTAACATTATATTTTCCTTCTAACCTTTCGGCAGTTAGCACCCCAATTTTACTCGCTCCAAGAATCATAATATCTTTAATATCAAAATCCTCCTGTCCGCAAATAAGAGGAATTTCCTCATATCCTTTTGGTGTAGAAATAAAATAAACAATATCATTTATTTCAAATTCAGTTCTTGCCTGCACCATTATAGTTTCGTTATCTCTAAGTATGGCAATGGGTTTAAAGGATAAATTATTATGAAAATGAGGAGAATCCAATACGCAATTTCCAACCATATTTGAGCTTTCAGTTACTTGAATGCTAAATACAGAAAGTTTTCCGCCCTCAAAATCGTAATGATCTAAAAATGCTTCATGTTTTATGAGTTGATGAATTTCTTTAGCGGCAATCTCAACTGGTGAGATTACATGATTTACCCCAATTTCTCGATACAAAGTACGCATATCACTACCGATTTCTTCAAAGTTACTAATTCGGCTGATGGTTCTTCTTGCCCCCAATTTATTTCCTAAAATACAGATTAACAAATTAGTTTCTTCTGATGAGGTAGCGGCAATTAGTAAATCGCAATTAGCAACTCCCGCTTCTTTCAGCACATCTACATCTTTTGCATCACCAAGCAGTCCTATAATATCGTTATTTTGTTGTACTTTATCTAACCTTTTTCGGTTATTATCTATCAGGTAAGTATCCTGTGCTTCTGTGGAAAGCATGTGTGCCAGATAAGATCCTACTTCACCAGCCCCTGCAATAATTATTTTCATATTTGTTTGAAAATTTTATGCAAAATTAAGTGTTTTTTTAATTCTGATGAAAAATAGTGCGTTTTTTTCTGTTAATAACATCTCACGAAAAATGTTTGTAGATTTATTATTTTCCTTATAATAGTGTTTCTTAAAAACTAAAAACAATTGCACACTAAAAACTTTGCCGTATATCGTTCTTCTGCTGGAAGTGGAAAGACATATATCCTTTCCTTAAATTATATTGCTTTGGCTTTATTTGGAGCAAAAAATAAGGAAATAGATTATTATAAAAAGATATTGGCGATTACTTTTACTAATAAGGCAGCAGCCGAAATGAAGGAAAGAGTGTTGGAATATTTAGCCGAGATGGCTGAAGGAGAAGGAGAGGATAAGATAGATTGGTTAGAAAATGACACTAAACTTTCTGAGCAGGAGATAAGAAGATATGCTAAAAAAGTAAGGGAGAGTATTTTACATAATTATACTGAATTTAGGATTTCGACTATCGATAAATTCACCTATAATATTGTGCGAATTTTCGCTTCCGATTTGGATTTGGCTCATAACTTTGAGTTGGAAATGGATAATTATAAAATCATTCAGCCGGTGGTTTCTTCCCTTTTATCAAAAATATCAGCTGTTGGAGGTGCTTTATCAGAATCCTTAGTGCATTTTGCCTTGCATAAAGCAGAAGAAGGGAAAAGTACCAAGATAGAAACAGATTTGGAAGAATTTGCAGAAAACTTATTTAAAGAGGAGGCAATTCCTTTTATTTCTGCTGCTAATATATCTATTCAGGATTGTATGAATGTGAGAAAGGATTTACAAAATCAGAAGCAAGTTATTGTAAAAAATATTCAAAATATTTCAGTAAATGCAATGCAGTTTTTCAATACACATGGCTTTACAAAAGAGCATTTCCAAAGAGGAACATTTTTCAAGCATTTTTCCGAAAATATTACTCATTATGATGATAGTAAATGGACTCCATCTGATGCCTTAAAAAGAAATATAGTAAATGATGAGTGGTACGGAAAAACAAAGCCGGATGAAATTAAAGAATTAGTGGATTTGCATCAAGCAAAATTAAAATCTTTTTATACTGATTTGATGCAGCAGCTAAAAAGGTACAATTCCATCAATGCTATACTTACCAATATACATTCTATTGCTGTACTTAATGAGTTGCTGACAGAGGTGAAGCTGTATAAAAAGGAGCAAAATATTGAGCAAATTTCTGTGTTCAATAAAAAAATTCATAATGTAATTGTAGAGCAAGATTCTGCCTTTATTTACGAAAGAATTGGTGAGCGGTACAATCATTTTTTAATTGATGAATTTCAGGACACTTCCACCTTACAATGGCAAAATATTTTACCATTAATTACCAATACTTTAGATGAAAATAAATGCTTAATAGTTGGAGATGGAAAGCAATCGATTTATCGGTGGAGAGGGGGGGAGGTAGAGCAATTTGTAAAAATTCCTAAGATTTTTAAAGGTGATGATTTGCGTTTTTGTGCTGATTGGCAGCAAAAATTAGAGGGGCATTATTTTGAGCCAAATGATAAAAACGAAAACTATAGAAGTAAGAAAAATATCATTGATTTTAACAATAAATTCTTTGAGAAATTAAGAGATATTTTACCTGTCGATTTGCAAGAAATATATAAAGGTTGTAGGCAAAACTACAATAAAGCAAAAGATGGTGGTTATGTGCATTTAGAATTATTCCCTGATGAAAATGAGGGTTTTAAGCAAAATATTATTAGCAAAATGATTGCTGAGATAAACAAACTAAAAGCTGAAAATAATTATAAAAATAAGGATATTACAATTCTGTGTAACTCCAGAAAAATGGTGTCTTTTGTAGCTGGGGAACTCTCGCAAGAAAAGGATATAAAAGTGGTGGCGAATGATGGGCTTTTACTCTTTTCATCTGAAAAAGTGAATGCAATTGTAGCTCTACTTCAATTGCTCTATGAAAGAAATGATACGCTAGCAAAAGTAAAAATAATAGATTTTTTGCAAAGCAGGAATCCTCTTTCTAAAAGCATTAATGAGTTGAATCTAATGCTAAAAAATAATAAGCAGTTTTTTGCTCTTTTAGATGATTTTTCTATTGAGTTAGATGTAGATAAACTGCTTAGAATGCCACTTTATGAGGCGGTGGAACGAATCATTATTTCTTTAAAAATAAAGGAGGATATATTTACCCAATTCTTTTTGGATGTAGTACTGAGGTTTACCGAAAAAAATGGCAGTGGACTCTCAGAATTTTTGCAGTGGTGGGAGGATAATAAACACAAAGAATCCATTGTTGTTCCAGAAGGGGCTGATGCTGTGCAAGTAATGACAATTCATAAAGCTAAGGGTTTGGCTTTTAATGTGGTAATGATTCCATTTAACTGGGAAACAGGCACTAAGGGAAATAATATTTGGGTGGATACTGCCGCATTTACTTCTGGGAAATTAAAATCTGCTCTTATTAGAGGAGGGAAAAAGTTAGAGCATTCCCACTTTTCTGATGAAAATAAAAAGGAAATAGAACTTACTTTAATGGATAATTTGAACAAATTGTATGTGGCTACCACCAGAGCAAAAGAGCGATTATATATTTACGCCAAAGAATATCCAAAAAATATTGGAGATAACTTTTCTACTTGCGGAAGATTGAGCTCTTTCCTTTATAATTATAATGTAGTAGATGTAAAACAAATTGGAGATGCATCTGAAAATCATTCTGAAAAACAAAAAAAATCGCTTGTAGTATTTCATACCTCTAATTTGCAAAAAACAAATTGGGAAGATGTAGTTTCCTTAAAAAAATCATCAGAAAAATCTTGGGATACCGATTTGCACAATACTGGTGCGGATTGGGGAAAATTACTGCATTTAACTCTCTCAGAAATTAGTAGCCCTTCCGAAATTAAAATGGTTATTGCTAATCTATATCAAGATGGGATTTGTAATTTGGAGCAGAAAAACAACTTAAAAACTAAGGTTACTGCTTTGTTTGAGAACAAAGAGTTTTTGCAATTTTTTGATGAAAAATGGGAGGTGAAAAATGAAAAAGAAATCCTTTTGCCTGATGGGGCTATCTATATCCCTGATCGCTTATTGTTTTTAGAAAATAAAACAATTGTAATTGATTATAAAACAGGAACTCCATCTGATAATCATAAAACCCAAATTATAAATTACGCCACTATTTTGCAGAACATGGGATACAAAAACATTGAGAAATATCTGGTTTACACCAATTTAGAAAAATTAGTACACAGAATATGAAAGCATATTTAGAGTTAATAGCCAAAAGATTGGTAGAGAAATATCCTAATAATATGGATAAAATTGCGGTGGTACTTCCAAGCAAAAGGGCGATAGTTTTTTTGAAACACTATTTATCAAAGGAAATAAAAAACCCAATTTTTCTACCACAATTTTTCTCTGTGGAGCAGTTTGTGGAGCAGGTTTCAGGATTAAAAGTTTTGGATAATGTTTCCTTGCAATTTTATTTGTACCAAAGTTATTTAAAGTCGCCAGCCAAAAAGAAAGATTCTTTTGATGAGTTTTTGAATTGGAGCAATATCTTGTTGCACGATTTTAATGAGGTGGATAGAAATATGGTAACTCCTGAAAAGATTTTCGCCAATCTTAAAAATGTAAAAGAGATAGAAAATTGGAGTTTGTCGGCAGAAATGCTGACAAATTCTCAGCAAAATTATGTAGATTTTTATGATAAGTTTTACATTTGGTATCAGCAGTTTAATCAAATTCTGCTGGATAAGAAACTTGCTTATCAGGGTATGGCGTATCGCAAGGCAGTAAGTGAGATAAAAAGGGGTAATTTTAATTGGGAAAAGGTGTGGTTTGTTGGTTTAAATGCGCTTACAAAATCCGAGCAAGAGATGATTGAATATCTAAAAAATGAAAATATAGCTAGAGTATTTTGGGATGCTGATGAGTATTATTATAATAATAGAAATCATGAGGCGGGAGGATTTTTAAGAACGCAAAGAGATAAATGGCGAGAAATAGATTTTAAAGGAGTGGGCGATTATTTCAAAAAAGAAAAAGAGAGATTTAATGTAATTGCTTGTCCTAAAAATATTGCTCAAGCAAAGGCAAATGCGGAGGTATTAAAACAATTTTCTAAGGAAGATTTAAAGCAAAGTAATACGGCAATTGTATTGGCGGATGAATCCTTGCTTTATCCTGTGCTTAACAATTTACCAACGGGCGTTAAAGATTTGAATATCACTATGGGAAGCCCTTTGAAAAACACTCCATTTTATTCTTTTTTAGATAGTTTATTTGCTATGCAACAAAGGGCAATTGATTTCAAAAAGTCAGCATTTTATTTTAAGGATGTTTTGCTTTTTATTGGGCATCCAATGCTGGCTAAAATTGTAAATCCTCAGTATATTTCTGCTTTAAGAAATGAGATTTCCTTAAAAAATCAGGTTTTTATAAGCGGTAAGGAAATTGAGAAATTTTTTAAAGAAGATTTTCAAAAGGTAAAATCTGTTTTTTCAATATGGAATTCAGTTGCGGATTCTATTAGCTCAGTAGATGGTTTGATTTCTCTATTCAGACAAACTTTAGTGGGCAAAAAAGGAACAATCGATTCGGAGGTTTTATTCGGATTTAGCAAATGTTTTAATCTACTGAAAGCAATGGTTGCAGAAAATAATTTTGAGTTAGAGCAAAAAACTTTACACTCCATTTTACAACAACTTATCGGTAAAGAAGTCATTCCTTTTCAGGGCGAACCGCTTAAAGGAGTTCAGCTAATGGGGATTTTGGAAAGTAGAACTTTGGATTTTAAAAATGTGATTCTGTTGAGCGTAAATGAGGGCTGTTTGCCCAAAGGAAAAAGTGCAAACTCTTTTATTCCTTATGATTTGAAAATTCATTTTAAGATGCCGACTTATAGAGAAAATGATGCAGTTTTTGCTTATCATTTTTATAGATTATTGCAAAGGGCAGAAAATATAACACTTTTATATAATACCGAAACGGATGATTTTGGAAGTGGAGAAAAAAGCAGATTTATCACCCAGCTTTTAGCAGAATATCCTAGCTATAATAATGGGAAAATAAACCATTTGGTATTTAGTGGAGAGGATTTAGATTTTAGCGATAAAGCGGTTATTTCTGTGGAAAATAAAGGACTTAAAAAGCAAATTGAAAAGTGGGCTGAATGGGTTTCGCCATCTGCTTTGAATCGGTACAATAGTTGTTCTCTTTCTTTTTATTACAACTATTTGGCTAAAATAAAAAAGGAAGATGAAGTAGAAGAATTTGCAGAAGCAAGTACTATTGGCTCAGCAATTCATGAGGCGTTTAAGGAGTCGTATATTTTAGGTAAACTAACACCAAAACTCATTGAGCAGAAAAAAGAGGTACTTATAAAATCGGTAGAAGAAGAATTTATCAAGCTATTAAAAGGTGGGAATTGTGAGGAAGGAAAAAACTATCTTTCCTTAGAAATCGCAAAAAAACTTACAGAGAATTTTTTAGATTTTGAGAAGAAATATTTAAGTAAATCTTTAAAGCAAAATACCCCTTTAGATATCTTAGAATCAGAAAAAGATCATGAATATAAATTAACAATAGAGGGTGTAGATTTTAACATAAAAGGACAAGTAGATAGAGTGGATGTACTAGGAGATACTTTGCGAATTGTAGATTATAAAACTGGGAAAGTTACCGCAACAGAAGTTGTTTTTTCCTCTTGGGATGATGTGGGCGAAAAGCCATCAAAAGCAAAGGCGTTTCAATTGTTGATGTATGCTTATTTGTACTTGAAAAATAATCCGAAATATTTGGATAGAAAGGTAATTGCTGGCGATTTTTCCTTCAAAAACCTGAAAGAAGGATTGCTGAAGGTTTCTACTTATGATGGCAAAAAACGAAATATTTTGTTCATTAATAAAGGAGTAATGGGGGAGGTTGAAAGTCAGATAGCAAACATAATTAACAGAATACTTACGGAAGATTTTGTGCAAACAGAAGATGAATATGCTTGTAAGTGGTGCGATTACAAAGCCATTTGTAACCGATAATTTTGTATATTTGCAAGCAAAAAAACAAATAAAATGAAGAAAATAATCCTACTATTAGTAGCAATTACTAATGTGTTATTTGCTAATGCACAAGGTAGAAATTGTGGTACTATGCAGCATTTAAATGAGTTAATTCAGAATGATCCTCAAACTCAGTTGCGAATGCAACAAGAAGAAAGTGCTATTCAGAATTGGATAAATAATCAGCCAGAAAGTTCGATTTTAAATGTGATTACAATTCCTGTGGTAGTGCATATTGTTTACAAAACTTCTGCTCAAAATTTATCAGATGCTGATGTATATTCACAAATTACTGTGCTCAATGAAGATTTTAGAAAGACAAATCCTGATGCTTTTTCCATCCCATCTGCATTTTCGGGGGTAGCTGCTGATTCTCAAATTGAGTTTTGCTTGGCGGTACGCGATCCAAATGGAAACACAACAACAGGAATTACTAGAACTTACACTAACTCATCTTCTTTTTCAACCAATGATGATGTAAAGCATAATAGTACAGGAGGAAAAGATGCTTGGAATACTTCTGATTATATGAATATTTGGGTTTGTAATATAAGTGGAGGAATTTTGGGTTATGCACAATTTCCAAATACTGGAAACTCAAATGAAGATGGAATTGTAGTTGATTATGCTTATTTTGGAGATATTTCTGCTACTTATCCTTATGAAAAAGGAAGAACAGCAACTCATGAAGTGGGGCATTATTTGAATTTGCATCATATTTGGGGAGATGCTACTTGCGGAAATGATTATTGTAATGATACTCCCACTCAGGAAACTTCAAACTATGGTTGTCCATCTTTTCCTTCAACATCTAATTGTAGTGGAAATGGCAGTAATGGCGACATGTTTATGAATTATATGGATTACACTTATGATGCTTGTATGTATATGTTTTCAAATGACCAAAAAACAAGAATGCGTGCTACATTAAATGGTAGTCGTTCTTCTTTGCAAAGTTCTATTGGCTGTGTGCCTGTGAATGTTCCAATTACCGTAAGCTCCATAGTAACCAATCCTCTTTGTAATGGTGATAATAGCGGTTCAATTGATATTACAGTTGGTGGAGGATTAGCTCCTTTTACCTATTTTTGGTCCTTTGGAATGACAACCCAAGATGTTTCTAATTTACCTTCTGGAAGTTATTATGTAACTATAACTGATGCGCAAGGGCAAACTCAAACAGAATACTTTACTTTAACTGATCCTCCTGCATTGTCTGCTACTTACTCAGTAAGCAGCACAACAGGTCCAGGAATGAGTAATGGTTCCATTACAACAAATCCTAGTGGTGGAACTCCTCCTTATTCTTATTATTGGACTGGCTCATCAGCTACTACACAATCTATTTATAATTTAAGTGCTGGAAATTATACTGCCTATTTACTAGATGTAAATGGTTGTTTTATTTCCACAAATGTTACAGTGCAAGAAGGGGTAATTACGCCAATAAGTACAACAGCAATTGTATCCGACTTACTATGTAATGGAGATGTAAATGGAGCGATTGATTTAACTATTAGCGGTGGAGTGTTGCCTTTTAGTATTCTATGGAGTAATGGAGCAACTATTGAATTTGAGTGGAGGTAGTTATTCTGTAACTATTACTGATGGGGCAGGGCAAACACATTCAGCTACTTTTGCAGTAAACGAGCCAGCTCCTTTACTACTTTCATACGCAATAACTAATGAGAGTACATCAGGAGCAAATGATGGTGCTATTGATTTAACTGTAAGCGGAGGAACTACTCCTTATTTGTATTTTTGGAATACTAGTCCTTCTCAAAGCACAGAGGATATTTCGAATTTGAGTGCAGGTGATTATGTAGTTTATGTTGGTTATAATAGTTGGTCTTGTTTTGTAGCAGATTCTGTAATAGTTAGTTTAGGTATAACATCTACTTGCACTAACCCAAAACCAACAGGCTTGTATGGATATGATGTTATTGATACCAGAGCAAAAATTCATTGGG
>CAYVKX010000047.1:1926-16513 GCA_964452095.1 uncultured Weeksellaceae bacterium | reverse complement strand
ATTCCTGATTGATTGCATATTATAAATTTAAGGCGGCAAAAATAGTATTGTTTTACTGCTAACAGTCCAAAAGCACTTTTTTATTTTTTGGCATAAAAAAAGCCCTGCAGTAATGCAGAGCTTTTCAAATCTTAAGTTGTGTGTTTCGACTTATTTACCTTTCAAGAATGGTAAACCAGTTTTTTCGTTTTCAACAACTTTTTTTCCATCAGGAAGATCGCAAGCAGTATCTCTTTGATCCTTTGAGAAATAATAAATTCTCTGTACTCTTCCTGTTGACTTCAAGGTAACATCTTTACAATTTAAGTGGTAAGTTGTTCCTTTTTTGTTTTCATGTGCATAGCCCATAATTAATAGTTTTTTGGTTAATATTAGGTTATTTAATTAAGTACAATTTATAAAAAAATATCACTCTTACCTAATTACATCTAAAATATTTGAAAAATGCCTGTTAATAACTTCAGATAAGAAAAAAGAAAGTAAGATGAATCTAACCTAGTAAATGCTAAAAAAGTAAAAATTTACAGTAATTTTTAAAGAGTGTACGTGTCAGTAAATCAGCTATTTACACAAGCCCTAACCTAGTAAATTGTTTTTTCCTTTAATAAATTTACTTAATATGAAAAAAGAGAAAAATATACGCTTTAAAACGGTTAATAAATACAGCTCAAATTATAAGATTTTACTTCTAAAACAGCCAAATTATTTAGTTTTACCCCCTTATAAATGCTTAGAAATCGTTTGTTTTGCTTTTTATTTAGTGGCAATTTATATCAATCTATTGCAAAGAAAAACCCCAATTTCTTGAGGTTTTCCTTTTTTTAGTAAAGATGAATTAAGCTTTCTTCAAGAAAGGTAGTCCTGTTCTTTTATTTTCAACTACTGTTTTTCCTGCTGGAATATCGCAAGCATTCGATCTTTTGTCCTTTGCAAAGAAATAAATCGTTTGTTGTTTGTTGGACGACTTTAACTTTACTTCTTGCGTGTGCAAGTAATAAGTTTGTCCTTTGCTGTTTTTGTGTTCATAAGCCATATTTTAAGGTTTTGGTTAATACAAGTTTTGATGATTATAAAACTAATCAGAAAAAATCTAATATTCCAAATTTTATTATATTTTTAAAATGAAATATAAGTATCGTATTATCAATAAGATACAGGGCTTACCTAATTTAATATTATTTTAGTTTTTAAAAAATAACATTAAATTTCCTCATTTTTGAATACAATAATTTGCTTTAAATTCCTTTATATTCTTAGTTTTGCCATTTAAAATTCACAATATGAAACGATATATTTTAACTCTAATTCTCTCAGTACCAGTATTGCTAGCATTTCCTCAAAAAACACAACGACAACAAATGCGTGATGCAGAAAAGACAGCTATTAGTTGGTTGCAAAAACTAAACAACAAACAGTACCAAAATTGTTGGGATATGTTGGCAGCATCAACTAAAAATCAAACTAATTTTGAGGAGTGGAATGCATATTTTAGTATGGAATTAATGCCTGAACTAGGTAAATTTACTTCTAGGAAATATTATTTAGCAGAAATAGAAAAGGAAATAGAAGGTTTGCCGGAAGGGATGTATGTAACTATTCGTTATCAATCAGAATATGCTAATGCAAATACTGTTGAAGAAATGGTGCTGTTATCCCAAAATGAGAATGGAAAATGGGAGGTTCTCTCCTATTTTACTGAATATCAGTTAAAAGATGATAACGGAGAGTTTCCAAAATCTAAGCTGAAAGAATAATTAAATAGCATTTTTAGTTACCCAATATCTATAAGCCACAATTAGCAGTTCCCATTTTTTTAGTTTACCTAAATCTTTTTTGTGCATACTAGGAAGAATCAGCTTATTTATTTTTGCTAAAAGCTGAAATGCCGTCTTTCTTTTAAAGAGAAAAAGAAGTAAAATAAATATTAATGAGAGTGTAATCATAAGTATATCGTCTGCATAGCCAAAAGCTAAAATTACATACATTATCTGATTAAGGTTACTATACCAACTATTGTTTCTATTGCAGAATTTTCCAGTTGCTTGTACTCAATAATAAAAGCATAAACTCCAAATGGAGCTTCTTCCCCATTTTCTAATAACCCATCCCAAGTTCCCATCTTATAATAAGAATATAAATCCTGCTGAATATGACATAAATTTCCGTCAGAATAACTATCAGTAAGTATTATTTCATCTGATTCGAACACTATATCTCCTCCCCACCTTTTGTAGATTTTAATATTAAATTCATAAAACCCTCCTACTCCCTTTACAAAAAACTCATCATTGCAATGGTCAAAATTTGGAGTAAAGCTATTTGGCACAAATATCTTTTTATCAGGTAAAATACAAACAGACAAGGAAGTAGTATCTGTGCAATTTCCATTATTTACCAAGATTAAACTTACCAAATATTGTCCGGTATCAGTATAAGTATGCTCAGGATTTGTACCGAAAGAATAAGGAGTTGTGCTACCGTCTCCAAAACTCCAAAAACTAGCAGTTGAAATCTCATTGCTATTAATATTACTATTATCTAAAAACTGAAAAGTACCATCAAGTAGAGAAATACATTCATCTTTATTTACAAAAAAGTCTGCAATAATATTATCATAACCAGGAATGGTAACAGTATCTGAAATGCTGCAATTGGAAGAATTATCGGTAACTTTTATAGTGTAAGTTTTCGATACATTAGCAACAATACTATCAGAAGTTTCAGGAGGATTGGTATTCCACTGATAAGAATAAGTGCTATTTCCATTTACGGTTACTTTTGCAAAACCATCTTCTACATAACAATCCTTTGTGCTTGTATTAAAAGACAAACTAAAAGTAGGGTAAACAAAAATATCAATCACACCAATTGCTGGCTCTGTACAACCATCTGTAACAATCACATTATAAGTAGTGTTGGAAGTAGGGCTTACATTATGCTCAAAGCTACTTCCCAGCCCATTATCCCAAGAAAAACTATAATTACTGCCAATGCCTCCTGAAACATTTACACCAATATTTACAATATCTCCCAAACAGATTGAGTCATTAGAAGTGTAAGTATTGATAGATAAAGAATCGCCCACAAGAACAACCGTGTCGATACTTACACTGCAACTTCCTGCCCCAAAAGAATAAGTAATTGTATGATAGCCAGGACCAGCCAATGACGGATTAAAAGTTAGATTATTTACCCCATTTCCTGATAAAATTCCTCCTGATGGATTTACAGATACTTGAATATTAGTATCTAAAAAACAATAATTCCCCCCAATTCCCGACATACTTAAAACAGGGTTGCTGTACACGGTAACTGTTGTGGTATCTAAGCATCCTCTTTGAGATTGATATAAAATATAATAAAGCCCCACTCCTACTGAAGCTGGAGAAAATAATCCTGTGAAATTATTTACGATTCCATTTCCGCCCCACAATCCGCCACTTGGATTTGCACTTAAATTAAAATCAGGAGATGTGGCACAAACCATAGTGTCAGTAATTATGCTTGAAGGTGCAACATCAAAGATAATACTATCAGAGCAAGAGTTTGCCGTATATATAATTATATGAAATCCTGCTCCAGCTTGACTTGGGGAAAACCCTCCCGGGTAGTTACTAGAAGTAATTCCATTTCCACTCCATATTCCATTAGCTGGAGTTCTGGGAATTAGAATAGAATCTAAAACTACTAGAGTATCATCATTACAACTTAAAATAGTATCTAGTGAAACTGAAGTTTGTTGTACAGAGATTAGAGCCGTATCCGTGCATCCCGCTACTGAGTATGTAACAACATCTACACCTAATCCTAAAGCAGGATTAAACAAACCTGTAGTAGGGTTTGTAATATGAGAACCTGTCCAAATTCCACTACTGGGAATTCCTGTCAAATTGAATGGAGATTGAGATGGGCAAATGTCCATGTCATTTCCAGCATCAATGGGTTTTACATACATATTTACTGTGTCGGTACATCCTTGAATATTATAGATTAAAGTATGCAATCCAGAGTCAGCAGCAGTTGGTAAAAAAATGCCAACTGAAGAAACAGGTCCTCCTAAAAAAGACAAATAATCTACTGCTACATCCGATTGCCAGGAATTTCCTGTAATTACTCTTAACCTAATTAAAACCTCAGCTGAATTATAATTGCTTAAATTTACGGTTGCCTCTAACCATTGATTCGCTTGACTACCACTTCTAAACCATATATCATTAGTCCAATTTGTGCCATTATCGGTAGAGATATCTACTGAAAATGTGCCCTGCCCTGCTCCATCTGAAGGATCGTCATACATATGATACCAAAAATGTAATATCGGATTGGAATAAGCTGAAAGATTTAAACATGGGCTAATTACCCCTGCCCTTTTGTAAGGAAAGTTGGTTCCAGATGCTTCAGTATAGATGTAATTTACACCAGAGTATGCATAAGCAGGACCTGTTCCTGTAGAACCTGTACTTCCAGAATTTAAAGTCCAATTAAAATCATTTAAAGGATCATTTGCCCAATTTATAAGCCCTAATTCAAAGTTGTCAGAAAATGGGAAACTAGAAATAGGAGAAGCGCAACTACTTGCTTGCAAAGGAAGTGTAGGTAAAACGCTCCAATATCCATTTGGTGGAGAAAAAATAAGTGGAAATGAAGATGTTTTTTGACAAATAGTGTCATCTGCTTGAGTGATAATATTATCAATAATTATATTTAAAGAATCAGAGCAGCCATTTGGGAGAGTGTAAATTGCAATAATAGTAGTAGGAATTCCACCAACACTTATATCTCCATTTGGTTGAATGCAATTACATCCACTCCATGTTCCACCAGGAGTTGTAGCAGATGTTGTTAAATTAAATGTTGGTGCATTTGGACATACAGAAATATCTGGGCCAGCATAAATATCTAATACCGTAACATCCATTGTTTCTGAACAACCTCCATATCCATAAGAAACGGTATGCGTTCCAGCCCCTGTTGTAGTTGGTGAAAAAACACCTTGACTTCCACTTACTATTCCAAATCCCCACCACCAACCTCCTACAGGGGTTGCACTCAAATAAAAGTCAGGACCAGTTCTGCAAACAGTTGTGTCATTCTGTAAAGTAGGTAAGGGTAATACATAAATTGTTATAGAATCTGTTTGTGATTGTGCAGGGCCAGCATCACTTACAGTTAAATAATAAGTGGTTGTAACTAAAGGAGCAACATTATGCGGACCTGCTGATGAAGGTAAAAAAGGAGCCCAATTATAATTATATGAAGTTGAATCACCTCCTGATACAATTGCTAAAATGTCAGTATTTCCTCCTATACATATACTATCATTATTTGTTACAATATTAAGTTGTAAAGGACAATCGTTTACCACAAAGTTTAAATTTGATTGCAAAATCCAAATACTATCACATTCATCCTTAAAAGAGCTTTGAAAGAAAATATCATAAGAACCACTCTCATTTATACCTGGAAAAAGATTTAGTTGAATAGTATTTGTAGAATCATTCACGCAATTAATAGCTGTAGCATTCACCACTTGATTGATTTGTCCTGTAACATTTATAATTGAAGTTGGAACAGAATCGCAATGAATCATCTGATCAAGAGTAATGGTTAGCACATTAGTACTACAAGTTGGTGCATTTGGAAGCGTTATAATCGGATTTGGTGGTGGTGTAATTTGTGCTTCCCAATAAAGAGCAAAGCCTTCTAATGCTACATTATTATCACTAATAAAATTGATAGTAATACATCCATTGGAAGTAATGCTTGGAGGGATGCTATTTCCTGAAAAAGGACCTCCAATTAAAGGCGAGTTAGTATCTGGTCCATCAAAAATTCTTAGATAATCAAATGTTGACTCTGTTTCAAAAAATGTAAAAATTATATCTATTGAAATTGCTCCTGGTGGACAAATGGTAAAGGTGTAATTTTCATTATGAGAATAATAAGTTCCAACAATTGGGTTACTTTCACTATCGGTTAGCGTTCCATAACAATCAGTAACTGTTAGGTTTTGCATAGTATATTGTCCGTAGGACTGATTACTATAACAAATAATCATAGCAAAAATTAATAATAATTTTTTAAGATTCCCCAATTAATCTAAAGTTTAGTTGACAACTTATTGTACGATAGTAATCTCCTCTGAAGTTACAGTATTACTCCAGTTCCCTGCTCTGTCTTTAATTTTTACTGTATAAGTTAATCTTTCGCTACTCCCTACTCCAATTAAAAATGTAGTATTTAAGTAAATGTTAAAAGTTCCTTTGATGTAAATTTCTTCTCCATCAGGAGCGAGTGGTGGAATATGATACATATCGGCATCATCAAGACGGCTATCTTTTACGCTTAATGAAAAAATATCAGGATCTGAAAAACCTAAATCTCCATTTCCATCCTCATAAGCTACTTCTAAAAGAACGCTTTCAGTAAATTCTTGTACTACTGAGGGGCTTATTCTCTTTATAGAAATATAAGGAATATTCATATCTTCTCTAAGATCTTCTCTCTTGCATCCAGAAAAAAGTAGAGGTATTATTAAAAGTGTTAGGAATTTTGTTTTCATATTATTTAAATTCAAGTGCAAATTTTCTAATTGTTGCAAAACCAGTTCCATCAGAAGGAATTTCTGTAATTCCATTATCTCCATCTTCAAGGTATATTCTATTGTACAGTATCTCATCAGTAGTGTAAGCACTCACATCAACATTAATATAGTGATAAAAATCAACCATTGTATTTTTAAAACTCAATTCAGTTATAGGAGAACTTGTATAAGAAATGCTATTTTCACTAACATTATTAAAATTATATGCAGCTGTAGAGAATTTAGCTTTATTGTAAGTAATATTTTGCACTGTAGTTAAATCATCATCATAACTATACCATATTTCTAATGTATTAGTGCCAAAAGGCACTTGAACCATCCCATTATTTTTTGGTAAAGGGGTAGTGCCTCCATCAGCATAAGCAACTAATCCTTTAATTTCTGGTTCAAAATTCCCTAATGACGGACTATTACCAAACATATCTTTTGCTCCATCATCTATCCATTTTCTAATGTCTGCTAAAAACTGTTGTTTATTCTGATTCCAATATAACTTTTCATCTACATCTAATCCAAGTGGCATTAGATTTTTTTGACCTAGTTCTCCAAACTCTACCGTTAATCTATGGTACAACATTGATTTTATAGTATCTCCAGGCAAAACTCTATAAGCAAAATAATCAGTAGGATAATTTGGGTCGTTCTTTATTAAAGGGAGATAAACCAAAGTATTATAACTACTTTCTATTGTTCTAAAATCTGGTTCAAGCGTTCCATCATGGCAGCCAGAATTAGCACAAAGAGGAGAAAAAATCCTGTTATGCAACCCTGTAATTGAGTGGCTTTCAGCTTGGTAAGAAGTATTATCTGAATTGTCAGGATAGACAAGATTGTCATAAGGATTTTCAATTTCCTTTTTGCAAGAAAAAATTCCTACAAATAGTATAAGGCATAATAAAAGTATTTCTCTAGTTGATTTCATAATTATAAATTATCGAACATTGACATTGAGTTAGGGGTAAGATATTGAGTAGGAATTTGATTTTTTATCCCAAAAATATCCGCAATAGTTAGTACGCCATCAGTAGCATGCCCTATCGGATTATTTTCATTTCCTACTAGATGATTTGAAGGAACATTTGGCCCTACCATCATTCCAAAAACTCTTCTAGCATTTTGATCGGAATGATCGTAAGCATAAAAATCATTAAAATCATGAATAGCATTTGAGTCTAGGTTTCTACCACATTCTGGAATTGCTATCATAATTGTATTTCCAGCCATACTCGGAATAGATTGGATTCTATCCCACAAATGAGCAATTGAATGATCGGCTCTATGCAATGCTCTTAAGTATTCTGTGAAATTACTATGACAAACATCCACTGCATTCATATTAACAACAGTAAGCTTTGGCTTAAACCATTTCATTACCTCTAGTGCATATCCAATAGTAAAAGCATCTCCATTATCATAAATAGGTGGCATATCAGTAGATCCTGTTTGATACATAGTTCTTAAAAACTCCTTTATCTCATATTTTTCTTGCTCAGTATTTTCAATTGTTACCAATCCAGGACCAACTGTTCCCCATACATTATCTAAGAATTCTTTAGTTCTATACATTGGTTCTAGCTCATCAACTTGATCATAAACTTTTGCATTAGAAAGATGTTTCTGGCCATCATTTCCAAAAATAGTGTTTGGAGCAATAAAATTAGCACCATAATTTATACCATATTCTTCATTCAAACTATAATTTAAAAGTGGTACAGAATTCATAATTCCATTTCCTACAAACCAAGTATCAGTTGCATTTAAATTCAGGTGCTTTCTTACATATTCAAAAACAGTAGGATTAATTGGCTTTCTTTTAAGACCTTGACTAGCTAAAGTATTTCCTTGCAATAAACCATTTAGCCCACCATAATGACCAGTAGTCGCACTTCTCATTTCTTTGAAGATTGTGCCTTGTTGTTGGAAGGTTTGACCAAGAATCTGTGGAATAGGCACATCCCCTAATCCTTGCACAGAACCATCTGTTCCATAGACGATTTTATCGGTTGGAGGAGCACCATCAAAAAGGTTATACATTATATTTCCAGGGAAATTCACCCCTTGACTATCATCCAGATATCTTTGCAAAACAGTTTCTTGCTGCCGCATTCCACCTGCAAAAAGTACAAACACAACATGATCTGCCATTTGAGAGCCAGTAGCGGCAAATAATCTTCCAGTTGGTAAAATATACGGCATAACGATTGAAGCGGTTGATGCCTTTACTACATTGGAAATAAATTTTCTTCTTTTCATAATTTAGTTTTTAGTAGTATTGATACTCATCCGATAAAGCAAAAGCTGTGTAAAGCATTTCTGCCGTAAAAGTTGGGGTTACTTCAATAAATTTAGTTAAGTATTCTTTTTCTGCTTCAGTAATATCACGGACATAAAACCTAGTATACGCTTCAGTAAGAAACATATCAATATCTGCTCGCATCAAAGAATCAGAAGGAATAATTACATCTGTTTTATTCATAAAATTACTTACTATTACTTCATGTATGGTTTCTTTATCTCCAAAACCCTCAATGCAGTGTGTGATTTCTACAAGCTCATTCGCACTTAACGCCTTCTGAAACAAATTAGCATACAAAATGGAAATGTATTGCTCATTTGATTTTAGTTTGGTTTTCTGTGCATTGGGCGGCATAGTATTTAAAGCATCTACCCCATAGCTCACATCCTTTTTACAGGAAAAAACAATTGCAGAAATTAAACAAACTAATAGAAATATTTTTTTATTCATGTTTATTAATTTTATAAAAATTTAGGTTTTACTGTTATCATTATCCATGACCAATTACTAGTTTCAAAAGTGCTACCGATATATGGAAGTGTTTGGTACTTTCCATTACTATCTTCAAATTTCTTAGCTTCCAATTCAACAAATTCTTTTTCTTTTACTTCTTCTAAAGATTCTGTACCAAAAAATTGAGAATAACCAACCTTAATATTTACCTCTTTACTAATGTCATAACCAATTGAGATATCTACTTCATACCCTAGAGTTTGACTCAAAGTAAGATTAGTTTCTGTTGCTTGAGTTTCATAATCAGCAACATATCCTTTCCCTATATTTCCAACCGCACTAAACATATGGGTTACTGCCTTAAAACTCATTTTATCCTCTTTGTATTTTATTCCAAATGTTATGTCTTGCAATCCAACACTTTTAGCATGATTTCCGACATAAAAGTAGTCCATATTTCCATTGAATTTATGGTTGGTTCCAAAAAGAGGCGAAAATGCTTTATCCTTTTTATAATCTTCTCCATAAGGGTTTAAATCATTTCCTGATTGTTTTTCATAACTAGAAGTAATCGTTAGATTATCAGATAATTTAAAAGAAGCATCAGCCCCAACTAAATAGGCACTCAAATTTACTCCAGTTTGCATATAAAAAATTCCATTTAAAGAAAAAGGACCATGTTTAGTAGTTAATCGTCCTCCAAAAGTTTGTATATCATTTTTGATGTAAAACTTATTTATTGTATAATCTGACAAATAAGAGTCAGGATTAATTTCATTCATCAAATTAGTATAGAATCTTCTATCATCAGCATCATAAATAGTTTTTAAATACACCATACTTAAGGATAAATTTTCTAAAGATTTATGTAGCCATAAATAATGCATATCTTTATAGCCAGCTGATTCATCTAAATTTTTAGTAAAACCAACATCTGCCTTAAAGCCGCCATCATATTTCAGTAAAGCTACATCATGACTTCTACCTTGAGGTGCCCAACCAACATTACCAAAGAGTCGGTGGTCATCATATACTAATTCTTGCCTTCCAACTTTTACACTTACATCTTTAATTAAATCCACTTCCGTCCATGCTTGATGTACTGTGAAATAATCGTTTGTGCTATTTAAAGTAGATACACTTCCCCAAGTTCTAACATCTTGTAAGCTAAGTCCTACCCTATAGTTTTCGGCTTTATAATCCAAATTTAACCTTGTTCTTTGGCTTGTTGAAATTGTGGCGTATTGTGCGCTATCAGCTAAGTTTTTATAACCATGTTTGTACTCCATTCTTGGTCTGATTTCCCCACTCATGCTAAATTGGGCAAATAGCCCAAAAGTACAAAACATAAATCCTACTGCTAATAAATTTTTCATTTTCATTTTTTTGGCTTTTTTATGGTTTATAAATCAAATTCAATCTAATATTTATAGTAAGCACAGAGTCATCCAAGATATTATCATATCCTTGATTTATAAGCGCTTGTTCAAAGTTGTCGTCAGGCACATAGGTGTTTTGTGCAAATCCAAAAAACGGAATAAGCAGTGCAAATGTTAAAATTATTGTTTTCATGATTAATTGTTTTTTAAGTTTATAAAAATTGTTAATTATTTTGATTTGATAAATTTTCCCTGGTAGAAGCTATTTCCTCCCATAATATTATAAGGTTCAAGATAACTTAAGAGGGTTATCTTGAACCTAAATCTATATTGTCAAATATTACTATTGTTCCAAAGCCTGTTATTGTTAAGTTAAATGTCAAGCATTGTGTACCTGTATAAGTTGAAGTACCTGTATTAATAGTAGAAGGCAAGGGAGTTCCGCAACCTGTACATTGCCCAAAGCCGCTTTGGCTTATTAGCAACAGAGTTGCTAAAATTGTTGTTTTTAAAAGTTTTTTCATTTTTCTATTTCTATACGGTTTCTAATTGTTCAAATTCTGGGCGATATTCCCAACTTTTTATAGTGTTTCTTATTACTATCCACCAAAAGAAGAAAGTAGTAGAAACAATTCTTAATATTAATTTTAATGATGTAAATGCAGATAAATCTAAACCAAATACTCCAGCTGATTCCGAAAGTCCTAAAATTGCAGGAACCCTGTACCAATAATAACAAGAGATAGCAGCTGCCGCAAATACTAATGCAATAGTGGAGTAATCTTTCTCAGCAAATAATTTTCTTAATAGCCAATAAATTACTAGAGTAAAAGCAAAGCCAAGCATTGGTAAACCATAAACTGCACCTAAATTATTCCACCCTTCCATTCTTGTGGTAAAATCAGCAACATTGAACCAACCCCAAACAAAACCAGGAAATCCGCCAACAAAAATAAAACTTGCAAAGCGGCTTGCTGCAGATTCCTCATTAGAACTTGGCATGATATTTTCAGTAGAATCTGCACAAGGAGCTACACAATTTACGCAAGTAGAACAATGTGCATTTGGCACAGTTACTAGTGGTTTTGTTCCATATAATTTTTCCACAGGATATACTGGGCAAAGTCCAGAACACCATCCGCTTTTCCCTTGATACATAAAACCAATAATTAAAGCTAAAATGGCAACTCCTACTAATGCTATTACTACTGAAAGTCCACTTGTTTCTACATGACGCAAAGGCACTAATGCATAAAGTAGAATTACGCTTATTAAATAAAACATTCCTTGTTCTTTTTGGTTTTGAGGTTTTGCTTTACTTATTCCTAAATAGCGAGCTAAAAGTGAGGTAGTTCCCATTGGGCAAATGTTTCTCCACACTCCTGGTGCAACTGCAAATAAAAGTGGTGCAGCAAAAATAAGCACATTCCAGAAAGCATCTCTTCCGAAAGTTTCTGGCAATGAAGGAATAAATCGCAATGAATCATTTAACATTAAAACCAGAAATCCAACACCTAAAATGTAAAGCAATACTTGTAGCGTTCTCCAAATCATCAATCCTCTTTTTGAAATTGTATTTTCCATATCTTCTTTATTATTGATTAATCAAAATGGGCATATTCATCCGTCATTAGCACTTTCTTTTGTACTATTTGTAAGTCATAATCATAAAAGAAAGTTTCCATTACTTCAGCTTTTTCTAAAGTAGTAGGTTCACGAGAAAGCATAGTAAGATACACCCAATTTATCATTCCCTCATAAAACTCTCTTGAATTGGTGAGTATTTCAATAAAATCTCCTTTGTTTTGACCTGGTTGATTAAAAAGTAATCTGGCCTCATTAAATTCTATCATGTTAAAACCATTATCAAACTCATCAGTAGTAGGAAATCGAGAAAACAAATCATCAAAAGAAGCATTCACAAAATTAAAAGTATTCATATTAATTTCATCATAAATAGCATTGTAAAGCATTCTGGCATACACTTCATTTATTTCAATATCTCCATCTTTATATTGCTGTTCAGAGTTAATGATTTTCTTTAATTTGTTCAGCTCAAATCTTTTTTTATCAATTCCAGAATTACTACCTCCAGCTAAAGAATCTGCTAAAATAGCTTGTTCAATAATTCCTATTTCCTGCTGAATTTCTTCATTTGACGCCCCTTCAATCATTCTTGCCTTTGTCATGTCATAAATTCTATGATAATAAGCAGTTTTATAGATGCTGGATGAGTCGCCAATAGTAGTGTCTAAAATGGTAGAAGCCATCAGTTTTGTGATTAAACTATCGCGATACTCCATTTTCAAATTATTATCTCTAAGAGTTTTTACTTCATTTTCCATTTCAATATCTAATGGTTCTCTCCCTATCAAATCAATAAAAATTCTATTTACATAATTTTCGATAAGAACTGTTGGTATTTCGTCATAGTATGGTGGAGTGTTGTTAGGAATTGTTTCGATTTCCTTTTTGCAAGAAGAAGCAAAAACAATTATCACAAGTGATAAAACAAAAAAGCTGTTATTTTTTTTCATAAGCTATAATTAATCGGTTCAAATTTACAATTCTCTTACCTAATAAAAAATGATATAAAACATACTACTTTCTTATCAGTTTGAAGTTACTAATACTTTGCTTTCCCTCTACTTTTATAATATAAATTCCTTTACTTAAATTTTCATTAACAATTAGTTGCCCTTCAACCTTACTCCATCTACTAATAAGTTTTCCGCTTATTTCTAATAAACTAATCTCAAAAAACTTATTTTTTGGTAATTCGATATTTACTTTTCCATTTGTTGGGTTGGGATAAATAAAGATGTTTTTATCAAAATTATAGTTGATTCCAGTACTACAAGTATCCACATAAACCATAATATCTTCTTTAACTACACAACCATTTGAGTCAACTGCTTCCACCAAATACCATGTGTCTTGAGTAGGATAATCAACAATTCTATCTCCACTCATTCCATTATTCCAGCTATAAGAAACAAAACCAGTTGTAGCCTCCAAAACTATAGAATCTCCTAAACATATATAAGGAGGACTAGGAGCTGAATAAATACTCAATGGTAAAGATGGGTAAACAATAACTTCAATAGAATCAACCTCTGCACAATTGTTTAATATATTAGTAGCAACAACAGTGTAAATACCCGCATTAGTAACTGCTATAATTCTTGAAGTTTCATTTGTTGACCAGAAATAAGTATCAAAACCATTTGTTGCTTCAAGGATTGCTGTATCTCCATCACATATTTCTATATCAATTGTTCCATTATTTATTTCTAAAAAACAAGAAGATGTTTGGCAAAAAACTACAATACTATCAATATCATTGCAACCATTAGAATCCACAGCAGTTACAATATAAATGCCTGGAGTGCTGATTTCAATAATTCTACTAGTATCTCCCGTACTCCAAAAATAAGTATCAAAGCCATTTGTCGCTTCCAAAATTAATGTGTCTCCATTTGCACAATCTAAAGAATCGGTTGGCCAAGCTCCAATATCAACATTACATTGAATTTGTGGACAAGGTAAAACTTGTCCGTTTGGCCCCATAGCAGCAGAAAAGGTAAAAATCCCATTATACATGGCAACACAGTCGTTACTATAAATATTTCCATCACAACCGCAAACTGGAGCGTAAATAAACGGACAAGAACCAAAACCTCCTGTTGGAATACAATCTTCACAAATACTAGTATCACAGCCGGTAATACTATCCGTAATAGTAACGCACCAATTAGAATAAAAAGGATTTTGATTGGCAGTTGCTCCATTATTCCAAGCATAAGTATATTGTGACGTGCCATTTACGGTAGCATCCATCATAATTGGAGATGC
>CAYVKX010000047.1:0-1916 GCA_964452095.1 uncultured Weeksellaceae bacterium | reverse complement strand
CATCTCTCCACTTTCACGTCCTCTATCTCCACCGATGCAGGATAAGGAACAGTAACCATACCGCCCGTTAGTACGCAAGGCGATTGAGCTGCCATTACAGTAAATTGAAAATCTTGATTATCATCTGGAATAATTCCTGGAGTGCAAGGAACACCAATACTACCAAATCCAGATGTTAGTGTCAGATCAAAAGTGTAAGTACCTGCAGCAAGTGGTAAAAATACAAATGTATCAGTTGTATTGCAAATTGCAGAAAGCATTCCTAAACAATGATGTGCACTTGCAACAATTGTATTTCCATTAACTGAATGATTGGAGGATTGTAAAATACAATCAGAACTAAGGAATTGCACATCTGCAAAAACGAAAATAGTATCGTTAGTAGTTGGCTGAGATGGTGAAATTTGAAATGCACCTATTGTCCCGCCACTTCCTTGCGAAAAAATATTTACTGAAAAAAGAACTGCACTAAATAGAAAAAGTATTTTTTTTACCATAATTTTGTTTTAAATTTTGTGTAAATATCTGAATAAAATCTTACAACTGCAAAAAAACAAGCAAAAACTTAAAATAATCTTAGTCGTTCAAAGTTATAAAATAGCTTGTCGATTTATTCAATCGATTTTTTAATTTTGCCACTCTTTTAAAAAAAATAAAATATGAAGAAGATATTATTCCTAATCTGCATCTTGGTTTCTATAATCTCAAAATCACAAAACGTATCTGAACTTTTGAAGCAATCAAAAGAAGGTCACAAAATTTCTGGAGAAATTAAAGGAATACAGGATACTACTGTAATTTTAGCTTATTATTTTGGAGGCAAGCAATATGCTGCCGATACCACCGATATAATCAATGGAAAATTAACTTTTAGTGGAAATAAAGCTTTAGATGGTGGTATTTATTTGATGGTACTTCCTGGTGGAAAATATTTTGAGTTGATTATTTCAGAGCAATATTTTTCTTTTACCACAGATATAGAAGATTTGGTTACTAATATGAAGTTCAAGAACTCAAGAGAAAATACAGTTTTTTATGAGTATTTGAATTTTATTACCACCCAACAACAAAAAGTAACTCCTTTAAAGGAAAAGTTAAATGCGGCAAAAGAAGAGGATAAAGAGGATATTAAAAAAGAAATAAAAAAGATTGATGAAGATGTAATGGCTTACCGAAACATATTTAGCGAAAAATATAATGGCGTATTTTTCAGCAAAGTAATTACTGCTACTACTGAGATTGAAATTCCTGAAACTCCAATGGATTCTACTGGAAAACCTAAGGAAAATTTTCAATTCTATTACTACAAAAGACACTATTGGGATAATATGGATTTCTCAGATTCTAGAATGCTTAGAACGCCTGTGTTTTTCAATAAAATGGATCAGTACTTAACAAAAATGACGCCAAAACATCCTGATTCTATTACTGTATCGGCTGATATTTTGGTAGAGAAATCAAGAGCTAATAAGGAGATATTTCAGTATGTTGTTTCTTATATTACCTCTAATTATGAACGGTCAAAAATTATGGGAATGGATGCTGTTTTTGTTCATATGGTGGAGAAATATTACATGAATGGGGAGTGTGATTGGGTAAAGGAAAAGCAATTGGAAAAAATAATTGATAGAGCTAATAAAATCAGTCCGAACCTGATTGGCAAGAAACCGCCAAATTTGGTATTTAAAGATACTTTGGATAAGTATCATTCTCTATATCATTTGCAAGCAAAATACACGCTTCTTTTCTTTTACGATCCTGATTGTGGGCACTGCAAAAAAGAAACGCCAAAAGTAAAAGCTATTTGCGATTCTTTAGTTAATGCAGGAATTGACATTAAAGTTTTTGCAGTTACTACAGAATTTGATATAGAAAAATGGAAGGAGTTCATTAAAAAGTTTGATACAGGAAATTGG
>CAYVKX010000046.1:0-16685 GCA_964452095.1 uncultured Weeksellaceae bacterium | reverse complement strand
CGGAGGCAAACAATACTAAAACTTATGTGCATTTTGAGCCATACCAAGATGTAATGAACATCTATAAAAAGCAAAGCGAATTTAATATGTTTGATGCTCAGGCAACTTTGGATGGAGATGTAGAGTTGCGACCAACAGGGCTTACTGGTGCTGGAATTATGAAGCTCGATAAAGCAGAAGTTTCCTCAGATTTTTTTACTTACAATGCAGAATTCTTTAATGCTGATATTGCAGATTTGGTGGTTGCTGATAATGTTGGCGGAACGGCTTTTAGAGCAAAAGGTTTGAGAACTCATATTGATTTAGAGGAGAAAAAGGGGAGGTTTAATAAAAATGCAACAGCTGAGGATTCTTATGTTGAACTTCCTGCCAATCAGTATATATGCTATATCGACCAATTTATTTGGGATATGAAAAAGGAGTTGTTAGAGTTTGGGGAAGTATCTGAATCGGCAAGTGGAACTGAATTTGTTTCTGTGCATCCTTATCAAGATTCACTCTCATTTGTAGCGAAAACGGCAACTTATAGTTTGCAAGATTATGTAATTCATACCGGAGGAGTAGAGAGTATTGAAGTAGCAGATGCTATTATTACTCCTGATTCTGGGATAGTTACAGTAGAAAAACAAGCAATCATCAGAACATTAGAAAATGCAACTATTTTGGCTAATTCGCTTACCAAATACCACACCTTCAAAAATGTAATTGCGGATATAAAAGGAAAAAACAAATATACTGCATCAGGGGAATACACTTATAAAGATGAGCTTAAGGAGGAGCAAAAGATATATTTTAATGACATAAAAGTAAATAATGATAGGATAACTATTGCCAAGGGTTCTGTAGATGAGGAAGATCCGTTTAAGTTAGGAGCAAAGTTTAGTTTTAAAGGAGATGTAAATTTAATTGCTGAAGATAAGTATCTCACTTTTGATGGCTACTTTAAGATGGATCATCAATGCTCGTTTATTCCTATTGAGTGGGTTAAATTTACATCAGAAATTGCTTCAGATAATATTACTTTAGAACTTGATTCTGTGGTGTTTAATGATGATAATGATAGGTTAACAACAGGACTTGTAATGGGAGCAGATTCTGCAAATATTTATTCTACATTTTTGAATAGAAAAAATAGAAGTATTGATATTGATTTGCTTACAGCAAGTTATTTCTTGTACTATGATAAACAGGAATCAGCTTTTGTAGTAAGCGGATACGATACGCTTTCTAATGTTTTCCGACTCTATGATAAGCAGTGCAAAACTAAAGGAGATGGTCTAATGGATTTGGGAGTAAGTTTGGGGAGAATTGAAATGGAAACAGCCGGATTTGTAGAGCATAGTATTTTATCCGACAAGAATGAAATGCGACTTTTTATGCTCTTGGATTTCTTCTTTTCTGAGAAGGCGTTAAAAATAATGGCAGAAGATATCTCTCTATCTGCAGGAATGGATGAATATGATTTTGAGAGTGAGTTTTATGGAAAAACTTTAGGAAGAATTGTAGGGAAAGAAGAGGCGGAAATACTGCTTTTGGATTTAGAAATGTTAGCAGAATTTAAAGATTTCCCAGAAAAATTAAATCATACTATGAGTTTTACCGATTTACAATTAGAATGGGATGGAAAAGAAAATGCTTTTTATTCTAAAGGAGGAATAGGCTTAGGGAATATGGGAAAAACTCAGATTAATAGTTTCTTAGATGGTTATATCCAAATTAAGAAAGGTAGAAATAATGATATTCTAACTATTTATCTTATAGCAGAATCTTATGAATCTTATTATTTCAATTATAAGTCAGGGGTGATGAGGGCTCGTTCTACTAATGTAGCGTTTAATGAAGCTATACAAGAAATGAGTGAAGGAAAAAGAAAAGCACCTCATAAAGGAGGGATTCCTGCTTTCCGTTATCAGATAGCGCCAGAACAATCTGTTGATCGCTTTGTTAAAGAAATGGAGAAAAGACATTAATTCTTATATTGCCGCCCTTTAAATGCTCACTACCGAAAACATATTATTTTTACTTCTCGCCTATTTGATAGGTGCTTTTCCATCTGCAGTTTGGCTTGGTAAAACTTTTTACAATACAGATGTTCGTGAGTACGGAAGCGGAAATGCAGGAGCTACAAATACTTTTAGAACTTTGGGTGCAAAAGCCGGTATTCCTGTACTAATTATGGACATCTTAAAAGGATGGGTAGCGGTAAACCTTATTTATTTTATCTCAGATTACCAACTTTTATCAGATGAAAAGTTTTTTGAGATAAAATTAGCATTTGGAATAGCGGCAGTAATTGGGCACTTGTTTCCAGTTTACACAGGTTTTAGAGGGGGAAAAGGTATCGCTACTATGCTTGGAGTGATGTTAGGGATTTATTGGCAAGCAGCATTATGTTCTGCTTTAGTTTTTATTGTTACATTCTTAATTAGTAAATATGTATCCTTAAGTTCTATTATTGCATCTCTGGCTTTCCCTATTATAGTCATTGTTATACTACCACATCAGAATACTAATTCTTCTTTGATTATCTTCTCAATATTTGTCCCTATTTTATCGTTAATAACTCATCAAAAAAATATTGAGCGACTTCTAAGAAGAGAAGAAAATAAAGCTAAATTTGGAAAAAAATAAACTATGAAACAAAATCCGAACCTTTCTCGAAAAGGAGAAAAACAAAAATTAGATCAAAAGAGACTGATTCTACTGAATGATGATTTTAATAGTTTTGATCATGTAATTGATTGTCTTGTGTCGCTTTGTCAGCACAATCCTATTCAAGCTGAGCAATGTACTATCATTACGCATTACAATGGAAGTTGTATTGTTAAAACAGGAAATTTGGAAGATTTACTTCTCTTTCAAAATGATTTGGAGTTGTATGATTTGGACACAGAAATCGTTTAAAACACCTTAAAATATTTTTAGTTAATTATATTTGCCGCTCAAAAATTGGCTCTGTAGCTTAACTGGATAGAGCACCTGACTACGGATCAGGAGGTTGGGGGTTCGACTCCCTCCAGAGTCACTTTTTATTTTCTAGAAGATTGTTCCCTTTGCATATCTCGTTTTTGGTCTTTTTCTTTTATACTTTCTCTTTTATCGTATACCTTTTTTCCTTTGGCTAAAGCAATTTCCAATTTTGCTTTTCCTTTATCATTTATAAATAATCTGATAGGTATAATTGAATTTCCTTTTTCTTTTACTTTCCCTAGCATTTTGTTGAGTTCTTGTCGGTTTAGTAAAAGCTTACGGTCTCTTTTTGGCTCATGGTTAATATAGCCGCCATTAGGGTACTCAGAGATGTGAAGATTTTTAACATAGAGTTCATCACCATTGAAAACGCAATGAGCATCAGAAATATTAGCTTTATTGTTACGAATTGATTTAATTTCTGTTCCTACTAGAGAAATTCCTGCAACAAATTTAGCAATAAACTCATATTCAAAACTTGCTTTACGGTTCTTGATATTTACATTAGATGACATAAGGCAAAGATAGTAATTAGATGTGAGAAATTAGATGTTAGATTATTAGACATTTATCTTATGCCTAAATGTTAAAATCTATCCCAATGCTACATCCAGTACCATCATAACTATAAACCCAGCAATAAGCCCCATAGTTGCTAAATCCGTATTCCCACCACTTTGACTTTCAGGAATAACTTCCTCTACAACAATAAATATCATAGCTCCTGCTGCAAACGCCAAAGCATATGGTAAAATAGGGAGTACTGTCATTACAATTGCAGCTCCTATTACTGCAAAAATTGGTTCCACTATAGCAGATAATTGCCCCCATTGCCATGATTTCCATCTACTGACTCCTTGTCTTCTTAGTGGCATAGAAACTGCAAATCCTTCAGGGAAATTTTGTATCCCAATACCTATTGCTAATGCTATTGCAGATCCTATAGAAAATACTTCATTCATACCAGTAAGTTCAGGGCTTGCTAAAGCGCCAAATGCAACTCCTACAGCCAATCCTTCAGGAATATTGTGTAGTGCGATTGCTAGTACTAAAAGGATAGTTTTCCTCCAATTTGTTTCTACTCCCTCAGCTTCTTCTCTTTTTGCAAATATGTGTAAGTGAGGGATGATTTTGTCTAATCCAAACAAAAAAGCAGCTCCTAAAAAGAACCCAATAGCAGGAGCAAGCCATACTGGTGAATCAGATAATCCCATTTCATTTTGCATTTCAACATAACTTATTGATGGGGAAAGTAGCGACCAAAAACTAGCAGCAATCATAACTCCCCCTGTAAATCCTAATGACACATCAAGTGCTTTACGGCTTGAATTTTTAAATAAAAAAACTAATGCAGCACCAAATGCAGTTAGTGCCCAAGTAAAAAGCCCTGCATAAAGCGCTTGCATAACAGGGGGTTGTATTATAAACCATTTATAAAATTCGTAATTCTCCATTCTTATTTTGTTTTAATTAAAAGGTGTTTTGCTACATCATTACTGATGTGTTGATTCGTATTTTCTATTTTAATGCTTATTGATTGGTCAAAAGATATTTTTTCTAAAAGCTCAATTTCTGTTCCTATGCTAATGTTTAGTTTTGTTAAGTAGTCTAAAAATGGCTTTTCATCTAATGTAACTCCCATAACCTTTCCATTTGTTCCTTCTGATAATTCATTTAAAGGAATGGTGTTAGTAGTTGGGATTTTTCCGTCTTTTGTAGGGATTGGCTCTCCATGAGGGTCAAATTTTGGGTAATGTAAAAAAGCATCTAATCTATCAATAAGTTCTTCAGATTTAATATGTTCCAATTGCTCAGCTACATCATGTACTTCTCCCCAGTCAAAGTTCAGGTTATTTACCAAAAAAGTCTCCCATAACCTATGTTTTCTTATTACTGATGTTGCATAAGAATTTCCTTTTTTTGTTAAAGATACTCCTTTGTATTTCTCGTATTTTACAAGTTTTTTTTCCTGCAGTTTCTTTAGCATATCCGATACTGATGCGGCTGATGTGCCAATTTCTCCAGCAATAGCATTGGTAGAAACTTTTCCATCAGTATTTAAACTAATAGACAAAATTGCTTTTAAATAATTTTCTTCTGCTAAAGTAATCATGCGGCAAAAGTAATAATTAAATTAATATAAATAAAAGTTTAGACATGTCTAAAAATTTAGATATTTGCACAATAAAACTAACCAACTAATAAACCTAAAATGAAAAAGAAGTTAAATCTAGTAATTGCAATGATTATATTATTGAAATTTACTGCAAATTCACAAACAATAAAAGGAAAAATAACATCAAAAAATGAAGTTGTACCTTTCGCAAACATTATTATTGAAGGAACAAAATTGGGTGTTTCAGCTGATGAAAATGGAAATTATGTTATTGAAAACGCACCATTTGGACATCAACATATTCTTACTTCAGCAGTAGGTATGATAACAAAAAAATCTCATGTTGATATTCAAAGTGGTATAAATGCCATTGATATTGAGCTGGTGGCATCTGTCTATAATCTGGATCAAGTGGTAGTTACAGGAACAAAAACCTTTAAGAGAAGAACGCAATCTCCAGTAATTGTAAATGTGATGGATAGCAGGCAATTAGAAAGTGTGCAGGCTTGTAATCTATCTGAAGGACTTAATTTCCAACCAGGATTAAGGGTGGAGACTGATTGTCAGACTTGTAATTATACTCAATTGCGAATGAATGGATTGGCTGGTGGTTATTCTCAAATTCTTATAAACGGAAGGCCAATATTTAGTCCGCTTACAGGGCTTTATGGGATTTAGCAAATCCCTACTAATATGATAGATCGAATTGAAATTGTAAGAGGTGGTGGTAGTTCGCTTTATGGGTCGTCAGCAATTGGAGGAATAGTAAATGTAATTACTAAACTGCCTACTACTAATAATTTTAGTTTTGGATATGACTATAGTAGTATTAATGGTTCAGCTGATGATAAGGTTTTTCATGGAAATGCAACAGTTGTATCTGATAATAAAAATTCAGGTGCTACATTTTTTGTAAATAATCGTGATAGAATGTGGTACGATCATAATGGAGACAACTTCTCTGAATTACCTGTTTTAAAAGACAATACTTTTGGGGCTAACTTCTTTTTCTTACCATCTGAAAATCAAAAGATAGAAGTAAATATGGGTAGTTTGCATGAGTATCGTTTTGGTGGAGAGATGATTACAGGAGCTCCACATTTTGCAATGCAATCAGAAGAAAGAGTGCATGATGTATTGCTAGGGAATTTAGATTATCAACTTAATTTTAATGATGGTAACTCATCTCTTATTACTTATTTGGCAGCACAACAAACTAAGCGTGAGCATTATACTGGAATCAGACCAGAAATTGGCACTAGTGAAGATGCTGATCATTTAGCACTTCCTCCTTATGGAACATCTTTAAATACCACTAAACAAGCTGGTTTTCAGCTGAATCATAAGGTGAGTAAGTTATTCGGACCAAATGTATTTACAATTGGTTCTGAGTATGTTTCTGATGATGTGATGGATGAAATTGTTGCTTATAATTACTTAATAGACCAAAAAGTAACAACTCTTGGTACTTTTGTGCAGTCCGATTGGGATTTGACGGAAAGTTTTAATTTATTGAGTGGTGCAAGATTTGATAAGCATTCGTTATTAGATGATATGGTTGTTAGTCCTAGATTGTCATTGCTATATAAATTAAGGAAAGAAACTCAATTCAGAATGTCATACAGTACAGGTTTTAGAGCGCCACAGGCATTTGACACTGATTTGCATATTGCATTTGCAGGTGGTGGAATTTCTCGTATTGTTTTGGCTGATGACTTGAAAGAAGAGCGTTCCAAGAGTTTAAGTGCATCTGTAAATTATGATAAAGCAACTCATCATTATGTATATGGCTTTACTTTTGAAGGATTCTATACTAACTTAAAAGATGCTTTTTATCAAGACCCATCTGGAGAAGATGCTTTTGGAGAGATTTTCACTAAAAGAAATGGTTCTGGTGCTACTGTAAAGGGGTTGACTATGGAGTTTAGAGCTAACTTGGAGCAAAAGCTACAGTTGGAGTCAGGCTTTACGGTTCAGCAATCGTTTTATGATGATGCAGTTAGTTATTCTGATAATTTGGAAAGCAGAAAAGAATTTTTAAGAACTCCTAATCAGTACGGATATGCAACACTTTCGTATAATCTGAATGCAAAAATGAAGTTTTCAGCTAATTTAGTACATACTGGAGAAATGGATATAGTTCATTTGGCAGGTGCTCCTGAGCAAGCTGAAGATGAGTTCTTAAAATCACCTGTATTTAATACAATTGGACTAAAAGCAACTTACATACAAACAGTAAAAAGGGTAGGAGCAAAGTTTGAGTATAGTGTAGGTGTTAAGAATTTATCTAATGATTACCAACAAGATTTTGATACTTTAAAAGACAGAGACAGTAACTTTGTTTACGGGCCTAATTTACCAAGAACAATCTACTTTGGATTGGTGTTGAAATCTCTTTAATTAGTTACTAAAATACAAATTTAAAAGCCACTTAATAAGTGGCTTTTTTTATTTAAAGTTTACTTTTGTAAACAAAGTTTGTGTGGTTTTAAGATGCGCATTTTGTTGTTTTCTTATTTTTCAAACAAACAAATCTATCTTATTTGTTTTCAGTAAATTACAGAGTCTATATTTAGTGTTTGTTAGGCTGTTTGATAAAGAAATCAGAAGAATAACTATTAAAAGTAAAAACTAATTTGTAGTTTTGCTGTTAACAATTGTAAATAGTAAAGTAAATGCACTCAAGGCTTAAAAACTGGATGGAATCAAAGGGTTTAAAATCTTCAGAATTTGCTGATAATATTGGGGTGAATCGTGCTACAATATCGCATATACTTTCTGGCCGTAATAAGCCAAGTATTGACTTTTTACAAAAGCTTTTAAATGCCTATCCGAATCTAAATTCCAATTGGTTGATAACAGGAATTGGCTATATGTCCACCAAAAAAGAGACTCAAGAAGTACTTGTTACCAAGAAAATAGGGAAAGTAGTTGTGTTTTATGATGATAATTCCTTTGAGGAGGTAGGGAAGTAGGTATCAGTATTGAGATTTTAGTATTTATACTAGGGATAATAATTATTACTACTAGTATATTATTTTATTCTCTGATCTAAAAGCATAGCGTTCTGATGTCTGATATCTAAATTAGTAGTCTAATATCTATTATCTAAAAGCATAGCGGTCTAACATCTATTTTTTTACTTTTGTAAAAAAATATCTATGTACAGAGTCGTCCGTTTTTTCTTATTTCTTTTAAATACTGAAGCAATACACCATATCACCTTTAAAATGATAAAAATTGGGGCATTAGTTCCGCTTAAAATGTGGACTTGGCGTTTACTTTTCAAACTTAAAGATACTAGATTAGAAAGAGAGGTTTTTGGTATTAAATTCCCTAATCCTGTTGGGCTTGCGGCTGGTTTTGATAAAGATGCAAAATTGTTTGATGAGCTTGGTGCATTCGGTTTTGGTTTTGTAGAGATAGGAACAGTTACTCCACTTCCGCAAGATGGAAACCCTAAACCCAGATTGTTTAGGTTGAAAGATGATAATGCAATTATCAATCGTATGGGCTTTAATAATGAAGGTGTTGAAGCAGCAGTAGCTAGATTGAGAAGAAAGAAATCAAACATTATTATTGGAGGAAATATCGGAAAAAACAAAGTAACTCCTAATGATAAAGCAGTAAATGATTATGAAATTTGCTTTGAAAAACTTTTTCCTTTTGTTGATTATTTTGTGGTGAATGTAAGTTCTCCAAACACTCCAGGTTTGCGTGATTTGCAGGAGAAAGAACCCTTAACTGCATTGCTTAACAGATTGCAGGAGTTGAATACTGAAAAGGAGAGCAGAAAACCAATCTTACTTAAGATTGCCCCAGATTTAACAAACGAGCAATTGGATGATATTATAGAAATTGTTGCTGACACTAAAATTGATGGTGTGGTAGCAACTAACACAACTATTGATAGAAGTGGGCTTAAAACGGATAAAAACAAGGTTGATTCTATTGGAAATGGTGGTTTGAGTGGTAAACCAGTAAAGGCTAGATCTACTGAAGTGATTAAGTACTTGGCAGATAAATCAGGCAGAGCATTTCCAATTATTGGAGTGGGAGGTATACATAGTGCAGAAGATGCGCTAGAAAAACTAGATGCTGGAGCTTCTTTGGTTCAGGTGTTTACTGGATTTATATATGAAGGTCCATTTTTGATTAGAAGAATTAATAAGGCGATATTGAATAGAAAATAGATCTGAGTAGTGAGATATAAGATGTTAGACAGAAAAATAAATCTAAATACTAAAAGCAAAGCGGTCTGAAATCTAAATACTAATTTATGAAAATAATAGAATGTCCTAGAGATGCAATGCAAGGTATCAGTGAGTTTATTCCTACTGATATTAAGGCTGCATACATCAATCAGTTATTAAAAGTTGGTTTTGAGACTATTGATTTTGGGAGTTTCGTTTCTCCAAAATCCATTCCTCAGTTAAAGGATACAGCACAGGTTTTAGAGCAGTTGGAATTAGAAAATACAAACAGTAAATTACTTTCCATAATTGCAAATACTAGGGGTGCTACTGATGCCTGTAGCTTTGAAGAAATCAAATATTTGGGTTTCCCACTTTCAGTATCCCAGCAGTTTCAGCAAAGAAATACCAAAAAAAGTATTGCTCAGGCATTAAGTACGGTTGAAGAAATTCAGAACTTAGCTGTTAAGAATAACAGGGAAATGGTAGTGTATTTGTCAATGGCTTTTGGAAATCCTTATGGAGAAAATTACCATCCTGATATAGTGGCAGAACTTACTGAAAAGTTAAATAATTTAGAAGTTGGTATTGTGGCTTTATCGGATACAATTGGCGTTTCTAATCCTGCAAATATTGCTCCACTTTTCTCTACTTTAATCAAGGAATACCCAAGTATAGAATTTGGGGCTCACTTTCATACTACACCAGATAGTTGGGAAGAAAAAGTAGCTGCTGCATATACTAATGGTTGCAGAAGATTTGATACTGCTTTAAAGGGGTATGGAGGCTGTCCAATGGCTAAAGATGATTTGGTGGGGAATATGCCTACTGAAAAGCTAATCACTTATTTTACTGAGGATTTAGGATTGAACAGAGTGGAGCTGGATAAGAGTTTGGAATTGAGTTCTTCTGTCTTTTTGCAATAAAAATAGTTGTCTTTGCGAGCAAACTTGTTTGAGACGCAATCTATTCTTTTTTGATGTGATGGCTACATTCCTTCTAGAAATTGGCTATGAAAAGAAGTTTATTTGCATCAAAAACAAGAATATAACCTCTAAATGTTAGTTTATAAGCACCAATCACATCAATATAAGCTCCAACTACAAGAATATGCCCACCAATCACAAGAATATAAGTTTCAATTGCAAGAAATATAGCTGTCAGTTACAAGAATATACCCATCAATCACAAGAATATAGGTGCCAAACACAAGAATATAGACATCAAAAATTGCTTAGGTTTTTCAAAATTACTAGAGTAAAAGATATTTCTAATCAAACAATTATCTAAAAGTAAGTAGCTAAAAATAAATATTATATCTTTGCCCAATATTAGTACACTAAATAGGTGTAAAAAGGGAATGAGGTGAGAATCCTCAACTTTACCAGAAGCTGTAAAGTCCGTTAAATTTTGGAAACTACATGTGCCACTGTTGAAAAATGGGAAGGTCAATCCAAAGGGACTAAGTCAGAAGACCTGCTAAGCAAACAAAACCGAATCGTTTCTGGATAAGACGACAGGAGAATGAAACATATTTTAACACACATATTATTCATACTTGGGCTATCATTAAATCTGCTGGCACAAGCCCCTTTGGATACCATTCGCTTACCAGAAGTTAAGTTAGTGGAAAGCAAAATACAAGCCCATTCAGTTGGCAGCCGAATGGAAACTATTTCTCCGATTTTACTTGGGAAAAGCAGCACACAAACTCTCTCAGGTTATTTAAGTAGAAACGGTAGTGTTTTTATCAAACAATATGGAGCTTTGGCTACTCCATCTTTTAGAGGAACGGCTGCCTCACACACCCTCTTTTTATGGAACGATATTCCCTTAAATTCTCTTTCCACAGGGCAAATAGACATGAGTTTGTTGCCTACTAATTCTTTTAACAATTTGCAAATCGCTTATGGTGGAAGTTCTTCCATTTTTGGTAGTGGTGCTATTGGCGGAAGTATTCATCTTAATAATGTAGTTTATTTCAAAAAACAAAACGAAATTAAAATTGGCTTGGAAAGAGGTTCTTTTGGTTTACAGTCCCAAAATGCAGAAATAAAATACGCCAATAATCACCATTTCTTTAAGCTGACTTTTAACAAATTAAATGATGAAAATAATTTTTCTTTCATCAATACTACTAAAAGAGATAATCCATTGGAATATTATCAGCACGCTAGGGTAAAGCAAGAAAACTTACAAACTATTTTCGGCTTTCAATACAATACAAATAATAGGGTAGAAGCGCATTTTTGGAAAATAGAAAATAAAAGGCAAGTTCCAGCTAATATGACAGTTCCAAATGCTACCGCCATGCAATATGATGATGCGAATCATTTCTTGCTGAAATCTTCCCATATTATTGGTAAAGTAAATATTAAACTAAAACAAGCCTTGATGCAGGAGGACTTTAATTATGTAGATCAGCCAAAAAATATTGACAGCAAAATACTTGCAAAAAGCTATATCACCAATGCCGATTTCAACTACTACTTAAAGCACTTTAGTTTTAATGTTGGTTCGGCTTTCATTTACAATAATATTGAAAGTAATAATTATCAAAGCGGAAGAAAAGATGAAAATGAGAAAAGTATTTATTTTTCTTTTCAAACTAATTTTAAAGGGTTTTCTTCTGCTATTTCTATAAGAAAGCAAATGCACAGCACTTATGTAATCCCTTTAATTCCATCTATTGGAATCCATCAAAAACTTACCAGCTTCCTTTCTGTTCGAGCAAGAACAAATAAGAACTTCCGTTCCCCAACTTTTAATGAAAGATTTTGGGTAGGACTTGGAAATGAAGATTTATTAGCAGAAAATGGTTGGAGCAATGAGGCAGGTTTTGATTTTAGCCGCAAAGGATTGCAAATAAGTGCAACCGCCTTTTCTCTAAAAGTGCAAGATTGGATAAAATGGACTCCCAATGAAATGGGGCTCTGGACTCCTGAAAATATAAAAGAGGTTTTAAGCAGAGGAATTGAAGGAAATCTGCAATATAAAATGCAGATAAATAAAACTGATTTTATACTCATTGGAAATTATCAGTATAATAAGTCAACCAATGAAAAGGTGATTAGCAAATTAGATAATTCAATTGGGAAACAACTAATTTACTCCCCTTTCCATAAAGGAAACATTGCTTTTATCTTGAAAGAAAACAATTTTCAATTCAGTATCAATCAATCTTATAATGGCTCGGTTTTCACTACTTCCGATAATGAAGATAGTTTGGAAGCGAACTTACTTACCGATTTTTCTTTTGCCTATCAATTTCAAGAAGCTCCACTTAGCTTTCAACTGACAATAAAAAATATTAGAAACAAAACTTATCAGCCCTACAAAAATTACCCTGCTGCTGGAAGAGAATTATTATTAACCTTAAATTATATTATTAACTAAATTAAACAAAAATGAACACAAATTTAAAACAATTAGCAGTGATTGTATTAGCAATCAGCACTTTGGCATCTTGTAAAAAGGACAGCCCAAACCCTTCAATTACAGAAGGAAATTATGAAAATGGTTACTTTGTAACCAATGAAGGAAATTTTGGGACAGGAAATGGATCAATCTCATTTGTATCTGATGAAGGTACAGTGGAAAACAATGTATTTGAAAATGTAAACGGCTCCCTTTTAGGAGATGTAGTGCAATCCATGAACATTATTAATGATAAAGCATTTATAGTAGTAAATGGCTCATATAAAGTTGAAGTCACATCTTTAGATTCTATGAAGCATATTAAATCAATAGAAGCTTTTCAATCTCCAAGATATATTTTGCAAGTAGATGACAACAAAGCATATGTTTCTGATTGGGGAGGTGGCTTTGGAGGGTTTGTAAGCGTTATAGACTTAAATAGTTTGGAATGGACAAAAAACATATTACTTGGAGGCGCAAGTCCAGAAAAGTTAGTTATTTCTGGAGATAGGGTTTTTACTGCAGATGGTGGTGGATGGTCTAATCCTGCTCCAACTGTTTCGGTAATTAATACACTTACAGATGAGTTGGAAAGCACTATTGATGTTGGGGATGTTCCAAGATCCTTACAAGTAGATGCAAATGGAAATGTTTGGGTTCTTTGTGAAGGGGAAACTCAGTATGATGCAAATTGGAATGTAATCGGACATACTGCTGGGCAATTGATAAAAATTAATGGAATTACTACACAAGTAGAAGAAACTTTTGTTTTTGCTGATTCCACTCAGCATCCGACTAATTTAGTAATTAATGATGCTGGAACTACTTTGTATTTCAGCAATGGTGCTTGGGTAAAATCAGTTTTTGCTTTTGATATTTCAGCTTCTGATTTACCAACTACTCCAATTATCAATAAAAGCTTTTATAGCTTAGCTTGTAATGGCGGTTATATTTACGGAACGGATGCAGTTGACTATATGCAAAACGGCTGGTCATTTCGATACACTACTACTGGGGATGTTGTAGATTCAGTACAAGTTGGTATTATTCCAGGCGGATATTGTTTTAATTAATCTTGAATAAGTAAGATTTAAAAAAAAAGAGGGAGGCATATTGCTTCCCTTTTTTTATATTTGCTGAAATTTTTAATTATGAAAATCCTTAAATACTTTCTCATTTTAACAGTAATTATCTCCTCTTGTAAGCCAGAAGAAGATGATGATCAGATAGTAGAACATCCTAAAGATTACGGAAATGGAATGTATATTCTTACCGATCAGGGAGTTTCATTTTACAATATAAATGATGTGGATAGTTTGCGAACAGTTAAGAATAATATCTACAATGTAGTAAATGGCTCAAGCATTTCTAATCCGAAAAGTATGCACCTAAAAAGTGGAAAAGCATTTATTGTTGGCGATAAAATTTATATTGCTGATATCGAAACTTTTGCAGAGGAAGGAGTGGTAGGCGGTTTCACCAATGCGGTAAGTTGCACTAGGGTAGATGCCGATAGACTATATGTGGTAGATAAAGCAGAGGCGCTTGTAAAAATTGTGGATTTAAATAAATTTGAGATAAAAAGTCATATTGAAACTGGAGATAGTACCGAGCCGACTGCTATTGTGAGTAATTGGTATCGGGCAATTGTGATGAATGGAGGGGGAAATAATAAGCAGCTAAGGGATAGCTCTATTGTTTCTATCGATTATTTTACCAAATATGATTTTGTCGAAAAAGATGATTTCTCTGGAAAATTGGATATTGCTTACAACCCGAATAGTGCAGTATTTGGTACGGATGATTTGTGGATTTTGTGTAAAGGGATTTTTGATGAAAATAACCCTGCAGACAACACAGAATCAGTAATCTATCAGGTGTGGCCTTACAACACTTTAGCTACTTTCTTAAATAAAACACTCACAGGAATTTATGATGCGGATAATATCACAATAAATAAATCGAAAAGTAGATTGTTTTTTACTGCTGAAAATGGGGTGTATATTTCTGATTTAAGTATTAGTCCTATTTTACATGTCCCAAATGTTGATGCTAGTTTTGTAACAATAAATACTGAGCAAATAAATGATAGTACAAAAGTTGAATATTTTTACACCAATGATGCTACACAAAGTGGTACTATTTACAAATATGAAGCTTGGACTGCTTTCCCAATTGATACAATTACTGTGAATGGAAATGTTTTAGATGTAGCTTTTTACTAGATAATTTCATTGTTATGGTTTATTCGTTTGTTGTTTAGCTGTTTAGTTGTTTCTCGAATTTTATGTTTTTTTCAAATCGACACATCATCAAATCATCAAATCAACATTTTCTATTCTTAATTCATGATTTTTCTTAAAAGTACCCGCCACTGTATCTGCTTTACTTTTTTGGACTGCAAATATAAGTTTACATTCTATTTGGAAGTCAGTATTTACTACTTCTAAATCAAATTCTTTTACCAATCTCATTACATCATTCATTTGAGGGTATTTAAAACTTACTTCATATTTCTCTTTTATCGTTTTTGTAATGATGCTTGCTTCTGATATTGCTTCAGCTGCTGCAGTTTTATAGGACCTAATTAAACCAGGAACACCTAATTTTACACCTCCAAAATAACGGACTACCACAATCAGAATATTGGTTAAATCATTTGAGAGAATTTGCCCTAGAATTGGTTTTCCTGCAGTAGAAGAAGGTTCTCCGTCATCATTTGCTCTTTGTGACGATTTATCAGGGTTAAGGATATAAGCATAGCAATAATGACGAGCAGAATGCTCTAATTTCTTTACTCCCTCTAATTTTTCTTTTACATCTTCCTCAGAAAAAACAGGGAAGGAGTAAGCTATAAATTTACTTCCTTTCTCTTTGTAAATTCCTGTTGTAGGAGATTTTATTTCTTGGTATTTGTCAGAAAACATCAATAGGAAAAGATATATATTGCACAGATAGAAAGTAAAATTCCAATCCAGTTTGTTCTGCTTAGTTTTTCTTTAAACAATACCATTCCAATCAAACTAGAACTCACGACAACCCCCATACTTACTAGAGGAAAAACTATAGATGAGTTTAAGTTTGGATCGCCTAAAGCTCTTAAAAAGAAAAGTAGAGAAAAGAAGTTTGGAACACCAAAAATAAATCCCCAAAAGATACTCTTTAATTGAAATGGAATTCTTGTTTTGATGGTTTTTCCTGTGTGAATAATTATTCCACTAACTGAAGCCATAAAAAATAATACCATAAAGAAAAGATATCCTCCTTCATTTGGGAATTTTTGTGCAAAATCATTAAAGATAGAATCGGAAATTCCTTGTCCGACAAAAACTAAAATGATTAACCATAAATATTTTTTATCAAAACTTAATTTACCACTTTTTGTTGAAGATAAATAAATTCCTGCAAGAGCTAAAAAGAATGCAATTCCTTTTAGATAAGTGAAAGTATCTCCATATAAAAGTATTGCTACAGATACTGGAATTATTAAACTCATTTTATTTGCAACAGTTGTTATTGCAATTCCTACTTTTTGTGTTCCAAATGCGTAAAAATTAAACACTACTATAAAAAGTGTTCCGATTATAATTGCATGATATAACCATGCTGAATTAATAATTTGTTCTAGTGAGAAATCTTGTTCTACAAAAAAATATGCACAACATGCTGCTGTAATGTAGTTGAAAATCAATCCTTGCAGATTGTCTACTTTGTACTTTTCGAACATTTTAAAAACAATAATTAAAATGTTGAATAGGAGTATGGTGTAAATTATGTTAATCATTATTGATTTTGAACTTACAAAAGTATAATTAAAATATGAAATGCTTGTAAGGTTGAATGTTGAGAATGTTTTTGTAGTTTAGCTAAATTATGAGTAGAAAAATTGAAACAGAAATTCATGGTATTTTACATAATGTTGATAATACAATATTAAGGGGACTTCTAAAATTTAAATCATTGATATTCAGTTAATTATTTGTATATTT
>CAYVKX010000045.1:0-16718 GCA_964452095.1 uncultured Weeksellaceae bacterium | reverse complement strand
GATTTGTTTCCATTTCTTAGGTTTTTTAGTGTAAACCTATTTCAGGACAAGACAACACCCCTACCCCTCTTTTTAGAGGGGAATTGTTTCATTGCTACATTATCTTTTTTCATTAACAAATTATTCAGTTATTGTTCCTTCTTTCAATTTCTCAGCATTTTCAGCTAATTGTAATTCATCAATAAATTCTTGAATATCACCACCCATTGTAGCTTGTAAATTATATTTAGTCAAGCCAATTCTATGTTCAGTAACTCTTCCTTGAGGGTAATTATAAGTTCTAATTTTTGCTGATCTATCTCCTGAAGAAACCATGGTTTTTCTATGCTTAGCATCTTCCTCTAATTTCTTCTGCAATTCAATTTCATAAATACGAGAACGCAAAACCTTTAATGCCTTATCGTAATTTTTATGTTGTGATTTCTGGTCTTGACACTGAGCAACTACTCCTGTAGGAATATGGGTTAAACGAACAGCTGAATAAGTTGTATTTACTGATTGACCTCCAGGACCAGAGGAACAATAAGTGTCCTTACGAATATCAGATGGTTTTAATTCAATATCAAATTCTTCTGCTTCAGGCAATACAATTACAGTTGCTGCAGAAGTATGAACACGCCCCTGCGTTTCGGTTTGTGGAACTCTTTGAACCCTATGTACACCTGATTCAAATTTTAACTGCCCATAAACATCCTCACCACTAATATTGAAAATGATTTCTTTATATCCACCAGAAGTCCCATCCGCTATATCAACAATTTCAGTTTTCCATCCCTTTGTTGAGGCAAATGCAGTATACATTTTATAAAGATCTCCAGCAAAAATACTTGCCTCATCTCCTCCAGTTCCAGCTCTAATTTCCATTACAGCATTCTTGGCATCAGCAGGATCTTTTGGAATTAATAAAACTTTTATTTCCTCATCCATTTCTTCTTTTCTTGGTAGATTTTCATCAAGCTCCATTTTTGCCATCTCTTTCATTTCAACATCATCAGAGTTGGAAAGTATTTCTTGTGCTTCTTCAATATTACCTACTAAATCACGATATTCTTTATATGCTTTGATGATAGGCTCTAAATCTTTATATTCTTTGCTTAATTGAACATAAAGTTTCATGTCATTCATGGCATCAGGAGAGGAAATTAGTTTTTCTACTTCCTTATACCTATCATTAATTGCACTTAATTTATCTAGCATATTAATATGTAAATGTTCCGAATTCGGAATTAATAGTTAATTTTTTTCCTTCATAATTTTCAACTCTACCAATAATTTTTGCATCCACATTAAAGGATTCTGAAATTGAAATAATATCTGCTGCAATTTCCTCAGGAACATATAATTCCATCCTATGCCCCATATTAAATACCTTATACATCTCCTTCCAATCTGTAGCAGATTCTTCTTGAATCAATTTAAATAAAGGAGGTAGTTCAAACATATTATCCTTTATCACATGAACATTATCTACAAAATGCAAGACTTTAGTTTGAGCTCCACCACTACAATGTACCATTCCATTAATTTGACTTCTGTGCTTATCCAATATCTTCTTAATTATAGGCGCATAAGTTCTAGTTGGAGAAAGCACTAATTTTCCAGCATCTAAAGTTGAGCCCTCAACAGCATCAGTTAATTTTTTAGTTCCTGAATACACCAAATCCATAGGTACAGAAGGATCAAAACTTTCAGGATACTTTTCAGATAATACCTTTGAAAACACATCATGACGAGCAGAAGTTAAACCGTTACTTCCCATTCCACCATTATATTCTGTTTCATAACTAGCCATACCTGAAGATGATAAACCAACAATTACATTACCACCTTTTATATTTGCATTATCAATTACATTAGTTCTTTTCATACGAGCAACCACTGTAGAATCTACAATAATGGTACGCACTAAATCCCCCACATCAGCAGTTTCACCACCAGTAGAAATAATATTTACACCAAATTTTTTATATTCAGCTAAAAGCTCCTCTGTTCCATTAATAATTTCAGACAAAACATCCCCATTAATAACTGATTTGTTTCTACCAATAGTAGATGAAAGCATGATATTATCTACAGAACCGACACATAATAAATCATCAATATTCATTATTAATGCATCCTGTGCTATACCTTTCCAAACAGAAGTATCTCCTGTTTCTTTCCAATACATATAGGCTAATGATGATTTTGTTCCTGCACCATCAGCATGCATAATTAAGCAGTAATCTTCATCACCACTCAAATAATCAGGTACAATTTTGCAAAATGCAGAAGGAAATAGCCCTTTATCTACATTTTTAATTGCATTATGCACATCTTCTTTATCAGCTGAAACTCCTCTTTGATTGTATCTATCTGTTGTCATTTTTTTGAAAAAAAAAGCATCCTTAAAAGGACGCTCTCTTATATTTTATATAGTTGTTACTTTTGATCGGATAAATCCTTTGCAGGTTTTTTAACTTCATCTTCTTTTGGTTTATCTTTCAATTCAATTGTTGGACCTTCTACCCCTTCTTCTTTTATCTCTTTTTCTGACTTTGGCACATAATCCTGGCTAACTACTTTAAAGGCAGTTCGCCTGTTATATTGATGTGCTTGTTCTTTATGTTTTCTTCTTCTTAATTTATCAATAAAAGATTTGGAAAGCACATCACCTTCTTTTAGTTTTCCATCTTTTCTCTCCATTACAAATGGCTCATTCTCTCCCATTCCAGATGCTGTTAATCTATCAGCAGAAATACCATTTTCAATTAAGTAGTTAATACAAGCATCTGCTCTTTTTTGTGAAAGAATTTGATTTTGTTTATCAGTTCCTCTATAATCAGTATGTGAGCGTAACTCTATTGTAATATTTGGGTTTTCAGTAAGGGTAAGAATTAAAGCATCTAAATCTTCTATCGATTTTTCTCTCAAATCCCATTTTGCATAATCGTACTCAATTTTTGGCAAAATAATTTCTCTTACAATTGGGTCTAACTCAAAATCAACTACAAAATCTTTGTTATGCTCAACACCTACAGTTGTCATAGTCTTCTTTTTCTTCAAATATCCTTCTAGAGAAGCTACTAGCTCATAAGAAGTGATTGGCTTTATTTTATGATTATAAGAACCTGCATTATCGGTTTTCGTATCATCAGAATTTCCATCAGAACCAATTATTTGCACATTTGCATCCGTAAGAATTGCTCCTGTTTTTGAATCGGTAACCACACCTTGAAGTGTAAAAACAAGTGGTGGTAATTCAAATTGATAAATATCATCTCCACCTTTTCCGCCTTTTCTGTTAGATGTAAAATAACCTCTTTCATCTTTTCTTTCAATAATCATACCAAAATCATCTGCCGGAGAATTTACTGGCGATTTAAGATTTATAACAGAAGTAAAACTTAAATTACTATCTGGAGAAGATTTGTAAATATCCAAGCCTCCCATTCCGATATGGCCATCAGAAGCAAAATAAAGCGTTCCATCAGAATGAATAAATGGAAACATTTCATCTCCAGAAGTATTAATTGCTGGGCCTAAATTCATTGGCTCACTCCACCGGTTCCTTTTTATTTTTTGCACCACCCAAATATCTTTTCCACCATAGCCACCTTTTTGGTCTGAAGAGAAGAAAATGGTACTCTCATCAGCAGTAACGGCAGGGTGTCCAACAGTTATTCCACTATCCACTTTTATTTGTAACTTTTTAGCTTCTGCCCACAACTTCCCTTTTCTTTGAGACACATAAATATCACAACCTAATTGCTTTTTCTTTTCTACTTTACATTTAGTAAAATACATCACGCTTCCTCTTGCATTAAGATGTAGCGGACCTTCATTTGATTCTGTATTGATAGTTTCCATTTCTGGAACTGGCGATTTCCACTTTCCTTTTTTATCAATTCTTGTTTTATAAATATCCATAAAACTCTCACCAGTTCTTTCATCCACATCAGAGCCAGTAGATTCCTTTCTGGAGGATGGAAAATAAATTTCAGTATATTCTTTGTTTCCAAAAGCAGGAGAGAAATCGGAATATCTGGAGTTTACAATGGGCATGATTCCCACTTTATATCTTGTTGGATTTGCTTCCCACTCTACTGCCAATTGGCAAGACTTTACTCCTTTTTCACCTCTTATATCGGTCGGATTAAGCTTTACATATTTTTTATATTGCTCCAAAGCTTCCGGATATTTGGAGTTTTTCTTCAGCATATCGGCATATCTTAAGTACACAACAACATCAGGATATTTTGCTTTTATCGCTCTTTTGTAGTAACTTTCCGCTCTTTTTGCATCTCTATCCTGCCCTGTTAAACGATAGCATTCCGCTTGCTTGAAAGTGATTTCTGCCTTAAGGGCTCTGTTCTTTGTTTTTTTATACGCCTTCTTGTAAAGCTCGGCTGCTTTGTAGTATTGTTCTACTGCAAAAGCTTTATCGGCCTTTCTAGTTTTAGAGTTAGTATTGCTTTGTGCACCTACTTGTAGGGCAAAAATCATACTCAAACTTACTAATACAATCTTTGTAAAATAATTCATATTTTTCATTTTTAAAAACTTTGCTAAAATAAAGAATAATTTAGAAATACAATAAAAAGTGATATTTTAATAAAACATTAGTTTGTTAATAAAGTTTTGATAAGTCAGCTAAAAACAAACTACCCTAATAAATACAGCAATAAATTATTATCGTTTTTTTGTATTTATTGTATTTGCATAATTATTTCTAACCAAAACTAAATAAAAAACTATGGCAAAATCGAAATTGGAGTATATATGGCTAGATGGCTACACTCCTACTCAAAACATGAGAAGCAAAACAAAAGTGGTGGAAGGATTTGATGGAAAATTAGAAAATTGTCCAATGTGGTCCTTTGATGGAAGCTCTACCAAACAAGCAATGGGAGATTCTTCAGATTGTATATTAAAACCTGTTGCTATTTTCTCTGATCCGACAAGAATAAACGGATATTTGGTAATGACAGAAGTTTTGAATGCTGATGGAACACCTCATCATTCGAATGCAAGAGCACAAATTGATGATAATGATGATGATTTTTGGTTCGGGTTTGAACAAGAATATTTCATTATGGATGTGCATACACAACTACCTCTTGGGTTTCCTTTGGGCGGCTATCCAGGGCCTCAAGGAATGTATTATTGTTCGGTGGGAGGGAAAAATACTCACGGAAGAGATATTGTAGAAGAACATGCTGATTTGTGCATTGATGCTGATATCAATTTTGAAGGAATAAACCAAGAGGTTGCTTGCGGACAATGGGAATTTCAGCTTTTTGCTAAGGGTGCAAAAAAGGCAGGAGATGAACTTTGGGTTGCCAGATATTTACTAGATAGATTAACAGAAGATTACGACTATTATATTGAGTATCATCCAAAGCCAATAAAAGGAGATTGGAACGGATCGGGAATGCACGCTAATTTCTCTAATACCACATTAAGAGAGTGTGGCTCACAAGAAACTTATGAGGAAATTTGTGAAGCATTTCGTCCTGTAACTACTGAGCATATTGATGTATATGGAGAGCATAACGCCCAAAGATTAACTGGGCTTCACGAAACGGCTTCTATTCACGATTTTTCTTATGGAGTTTCAGATAGAGGAGCAAGTATTAGAATTCCTATTTATACAGTAGAAAATGGTTGGAAAGGATATCTGGAAGATAGAAGACCTGCTTCCAATGCTGACCCTTACAAAATTGCTGCTAGAATAATCAAGACTGTAAAATCAGTAAATAGTACGGTTAAGAGTTAAGTTAAAAGAAAATAAACGAATAAAAAAACACTCAGAAATGGGTGTTTTTTTATTTAAAAGAAATGGTATATACCAAATATGCAATATAGAGTAGAAGAAAAATAACTCCTTCCATTCTGGATATTTTATTTTTAGAAAATAAATAGATAAATAGTCCGAGTAAAATGGTAATTATCATCATAAATACATAATCTGTATAGAGAAGCTGCATATCAAGCAAAGGAATATCTTTTACCATTGCCGTTAACCCTAACACAGCCAAAACATTAAAAATATTGGAACCGATCAAATTACCAACTGCTAAACTTTCTTCCTTTTTAATTGCTGCAATTACGGTAGTAGCAAGCTCTGGAATACTAGTACCAATAGCCACCACAGTTACGGCTATTACCCTATCGGAAACGCTAAATACTTTCGCTAGAGCTATTGCACCTTCCACAAAATAATCGGCACCAAATTTTAATAATACAACACCAGAAATAAAAAAAAGTACACTCTTATATATTGGAGTATTGCTTGCTTTTTCCAATACCTCATCTTCCTCAATTGCTGCTTTTAAATGGTCTTTTCTAGATTGGCGTATTAGCAAAGCCCCAAACAAAATAAGTAACAGCACAAATAGAGTTCCAACTACTTGAGATATTTCACCAAAGAAATATAATACTATCCCGAAAATAGTAGAGGAGAGAAACATAACAGGAAAAGAGATTTTAGAAGTTTGGGAGGTGATATTAAACCGAAAGAAAGCAGCCGCTACACCAAACACCAAAGCAATATTGGCGATATTGGAACCAATTACATTTCCGAAAGTGATATCGGTATGCCCTTTAAGTGCTGCCTGCAAACTAACCAATAGTTCAGGTGCTGAAGTAGCAAAAGATACAATTGTCATTCCCACCACCAAAGTTGAAATTCTTAACTTTAATGCCAAAGAAACAGAACCTCTTACCAAAAATTCACCTCCACCAAATAATAAAGCTAAACCAAAAAGAAAAGATAGTATTGCAGTCATTTTAGGTGGGTTCTAAAAATAGATTTCTTTCAAAAAACAAATATAACAAATAAGATGTAAGGCGTATTTTATCTTAGAATAGTTTTTGCTATTTAAAGAAAAATACAACAAAACAGATTGTTTGCTTATATTTATTCCTTCTAGGTTTTCATAATTTTCTTTATACTGCATCACATTTCTTTATTTTATCCAGATAAAATTTCAAAAATCTTCTTTGTCTAAAAAAAACTTTGAAAATTTTGATGTGAATATATTTTTAGAACCCACCTTAATCTAAATCAAAATCGTCTTTTATTTTATTACTGCTATCACGAATATCTTTTTTTATTTCATTGGAAGCATCTTTCAACTCTCGCATAGCTTTACCCAAACCCCTAGCAATTTCTGGGATTTTATTCGCACCAAAGAACATCACTACAAAAAGTAGAATAATAATAATTTCCGGACCACCTATAAATAATAACATTTGGCAAAAATAAAAAAACCGAGCATGCTCGGCTTTGTTTAATCTAATATCTCAATAAATAATCTATTTCTTTTTCTCCTCCCCTCTTTTAAGCGTATCTAACATAATAGGAGATGCTACAAAAAGTGAAGAGTAAGTACCAACAACCACACCAACCATTAAAGCAAACATAAACCCTCTAATTACTTCTCCTCCAAAAAGGAAAATAACAAGAAGTACAAAGAAAGTAGTCATGGAAGTATTAATTGTTCTACTAAGCGTACTATTAAGTGCACTATTCATTACTTCTTTAATATCTCGTTTTTTGTGCATTCCCATATATTCTCTTACCCTATCGAACACCACCACAGTATCGTTAAGTGAATAACCAATAATAGTCAAGATTGCCGCAATAAATGCTTGGTCAATTTCTAAGGAAAAAGGCAGTATGCCATAAAAAATAGAGAAAATAGCCAGTACAATAAGTACATCATGGAATAGAGCTACCACCGCACCCAATGAGAATTGCCATTTTTTGAATCGTACTAATATATAAAGGAAGATAACCAATAATGAGAAAAATACCGACCATACGGCAGCATCTTTAATGTCATCTGCAATGGTTGGTCCTACTTTTTGAGAACTCATTATTTCATAATCCATTCCCATTTTTGCAAGCCCTTCATTTAGTTTTCCTTCTACCACCTGATCAGCAGAAGTTGTATTGTCATCAATCATAAATTTGGTAGTAATTTTCACTTGATTATCATCACCAAAAGTTTTTACTTGGGGAGCATATTTAAGCCCTTGAGCATCCGTAAATGAAGCAGTAAGCTCCCCTCTTAAATTCTCATTATCTACTGTATCATCAAATCTTACTACAAAAGTTCTACCACCAACAAAATCAACTCCATAATTTAAGCCCTTAGTTACCAATGAGCCAACTCCTAAAAGAATAACAATCCCTGAAAGAATGTAGAATCTTTTTCTTTTTCCAATGAAATCAATAGCTGTATTTTTAAATGCTCCATCTGTAAGTTTGGTAGCAAACTTTAATTCTTTGTTTTTATTTAATCTTCTAGAAATTACCAATCGAGTAATAAAAATTGCAGAGAAAAGTGAAGTTAAAATACCAATTACCAAAGTAGTAGCAAAACCTTTAATTGGTCCTGTACCAAAAGTGTAAAGAATAATACCCGTAAGCAAAGTAGTTACATTGGCATCAATAATTGAACTATACGCTTTATCATAACCATCCGCTATTGCTAAGCGAATTCCCTTTCCGCCAGTAAGTTCTTCCCGAATTCTTTCATAAATAAGCACATTCGCATCTACCGACATACCGATAGTAAGCACGATACCCGCAATTCCTGGAAGCGTTAAAACTGCACCAATTGAAGATAGTACTCCAAAGATGAAAAAGATATTGGCAAGTAATGCAATATTGGAAACCATACCTGCACCACTATAATAAAAAATCATATAAGCCAACACAATAAGTAATGCGATAATAAAGGATTTCAATCCTGCATTAATTGCTTCCTCTCCAAGTGAAGGTCCAACAATTGCCTCTTCAATAATTCTTGCTGGAGCTGGCAACTTTCCTGATTTTAAAATATTAGCTAAATCCTTTGCTTCATTAATAGTGAAGTTACCTGTAATTTGAGAACGACCGCCAGAAATTTCACTCTGAACTGTTGGGAAAGAATACACAAAACCATCTAATACAATAGCCACACTTTTCCCGATATTCTCAGCTGTTAAACGCTTCCATTGTTTTGCTCCTTCAGAATTCATTGTCATTGACACTTCCGGATTAGCATTGAACTGTCCAAAATCTTGTCTGGCATCCGTTACTACATCTCCTTCTAATGATGCTTTTCCATCTCTCCCTGTTACTTTTAAACCAATAAGCTGCACAAATTTCCCGTCAGAATCGTATGGTTTTACGGTATAAGCAAACTTTACATCAAGTGGAAAGTGCTTTTTTACCTCAGGATTAGCTAAATATTTATTTAGTGCTGAAGTATCTTTTACTGCACAAAATCCTACTACAGGACCAGGATTTACCTGTCCGTTTTGCTGATTTACATTCGGATACAAAACTGCATAAAGTGGATTTTCAGCAGCAAATTCCTCAAATGATAGTTGAGAATCAGAAGTGTCAGCAATTGCAGAATCACCTTCTAATTGGCTCAATAGTGAGTTTGCAGATGTATCTTCTTCCACTTTTTCAGTTTCCTCTGCTTGCCCTTCTTCTAATGTAATCTTGGTTTCTTCCACAGAAGAAAGAACACCCTCTACTTCTTGTTTTGTAGTATCGTTAAGTTCTGCTTGCTCTCTTAAATATTTGTTTGCTTCTTCTAAACTTTGCAGTAATTCTGCATATTCATAAGTTTCCCAAAACTCTAATTTAGCAGTAGATTGTAATAATTTTCTTGCTCTTTCTGGCTCTTTAATTCCAGGAAGTTCTACCAAAATTCTACCAGAAGTTTCTAATCTTTGGATATTTGGCTGAGTTACTCCAAACCTATCAATACGAGAACGCAAAATGTTAAACGAACGAGAAATCGCATCTTCTACCTCAGCTCTAATTACTTTCATCACCTCTTTATTGGTAGATGAAAACTGAATTTGCTCTCTCAAATCTGGTGTACTAAAAATAGCCGCAAGTCCTTTTCCTGTAGCTGGAGCCAACTGCTCAAAAGCAGTTGCAAAAAGCGTTACAAAATCTTCTTGAGAGTTTTTTTGCATTTGCTGAGCATTGGCTATTGCCTTGTTAAAAGTTTCATCCGCACTATTATTGGAAAGCGCTTTTATCACATCAATAACCGATACTTCCAAAGTTACATTCATTCCCCCTTTAAGGTCAAGCCCCAAATTAATTTCTCTCTCCACACACTCCTTATAAGTATAAGCTTTCAAAATCATATCATATACTTTCTCACTACTTATAGAATCCAAATAATATTTCTCTTTTTTAGCAGTTTCTGCTTCCAAATGTTCGGAAATCTGAACTGAATCCAGCAAAGAATCTCCACTACTTGTTTTTAATTCTGCTAATAGTTTCTCATTATTTCCATCTACATAATCGTTTGCGTACTCTATTGCATCATCTTGCACTCCACCGGCTACCCAAGTAAATGAGAGTTGATACAAACAAACCAAGGCGAATAGGATTGCGAATACTTTAATTGCGTTTCTGTTTTGCATTATTTCTTTATTTAATTTTTTCTTATTTTTTTAGAGCGGCAAATATATGAAATTTCATTCTTACAAAAGCAATAAAATGTAGGGGCTTTTATTTGAGCACATAAGATTGAGTTTCTCCTTGTTTGTTTTATCCTTTTTTTTAACTTTATTTGTATAGAATTTAATAGCAGAAAAATGAAGAGTATTTTATTGGTTTTATTGATGGTTTTTTGTGTTGGAAATTATGCTGATGCACAAATATATTTTAGCAGAGATACCTCTGTAATTGTTACTGAAAATAATAATAATTTCAAGCACGCTTGGGCAGGAGGAATCAATGCTGGGCAACCCTCCGAAATTGACTTGAATTTGGATGGAATTAAGGACCTTATTTTTTTCGATAAAACAGGAAATAAACTCTCTCCTTTTTTAAGTATAAATAATGAGTATGTTTTTGCTCCAGAGTACCGAACTGCTTTCCCAAATTTGCACGATTGGGTGATTTTGGAAGATTATAATTGTGATGGCAAGCAAGATATTTTCGCTTATTCTTCTGGGGGAATAGAAATTTATAAAAACACCTCTACTTCTTCTCTTTCCTTTTCGCTTGTTACCTCTCTTTTACTCTCGGATTATGGCAGTAATAATTTTAATTTGTTTGTGAGTAGTGTAGATTTACCCGCTATTTCTGATGTAGATTATGATGGGGATTTGGATATTTTAACCTTTGCTATTACTGGTGGTTTTGTAGAATTTCATAAAAATATGGCAATGGAAACCTATGGTAATTGCGATACTTTGGCTTTTGAATATACGGATGCTTGTTGGGGAAACTTTTTTGAAGGACTAAATAATTATATGATTAATTGTACTGCTTGCAATACCGATAGTTGCTCGCCAGCTATGCAGGCAAATAATTCGAATGCCAAACAAAAGCATTCTGGCTCTACCCTTTTAGCAATAGATATTGATGATGATAATGATAAGGATTTAATTTTAGGAGATGTGAGTTATACCAACTTAAATTTGCTAATAAATGGTGGCGATAATCAAAATGCAAATATGATAGCAGTGGACAGTATTTTCCCATCCAATAATAGCAATACCATAGCTACTGATTTACATCTTTTTCCTACCCCTTTTTATTTGGATGTAACTTTTGATGGGAAGAAAGATTTGGTAGTAACTACCAATAGCCAGAACAATTCTGAAAACTATGAAAGCGTATGGCTCTATGCCAATAGTGGCACTAATACTTTGCCTGATTTTAACTTTATAAGCAAGGGGTTTTTGCAAGAAAAAATGATTGATTTGGGAGAGGGTGCTTACCCTACATTTTACGATTATAATAATGATAGTTTGCTAGATTTAATTGTTGGAAATTACGGCTATCATGATGTAAGTGGAAATGATGTTTCTTCTCTTGCACTTTTTGAAAATATAGGCACAAATAATCAGCCAAAATTTGATTTTATTACAAGAGATTTTGCAGCAATTTCTACAATGAACTTAAATGTTACATTAAATATTCCAGCTCTAAATATCTGCCCAACTTTTGGCGATTTGGATGGAGATAATGATAAGGATTTGATTGTAGGAGATGCAGATGGAAAGCTGCATTTTTTCACTAATGATGGTGCTACTCCCGCATCTTTTTCGCTTGCAACAGCCAATTATGAGCATATTGATGTTGGCTATTTTGCTACCCCTGAATTAGTAGATGTAAATAGAGATGGACTTTTGGATTTACTTATTGGCGAAATGATGGGAACGATTACTTTTTTTCCAAATAATGGAACGGCTAACTTAGCTGTTTTTGATAGTGCAATCAGTAATTTTGGAGGCATTGATGTGGATTCTGCTTATATAAGTACCGGTTATAGCAGTCCGCATTTAGTGGACATAAATGGTAATTATCATTTGTATGTTGGCTCTAATTATGGTAGTATATATCATTATGATAGTATTGATGGGAACCTAAATGGAAAATTTAATTTGATTAGTAATGCTGAACAAAATATTAAGGAAGGAGCTAAAACTGCTCTTTGTATTAAGGATTTAAATAATGATAATATCCCTGATATGGTTTTAGGAAATTATTGTGGGGGGCTAAGTTATTTCTCAGGAGATACAATTAGTACAAATATTAATGAGAATTATTCTGACAAACAATTGCTTATTTACCCAAACCCTACAAATAAAAACTTATTTGTGCAAGCAAAAGTAAATGGTGAAATACGAATACACAATATTTTAGGAGAGTTACTCTTTTCAGAAAACAAAACAAAACAAAATCATAGGATTGATGTAAGCAAACTTCCTGCCGGAATTTATATTATTAAATTAGAAAATTTTACTGCTAAATTTGTTAAGGAGTAAAATCTGGATTACTCAAAAAATCAGTATCCGAAAGGGTTTTTAAAAAAGCTATTAAATCTTGCTTTTCTTGATTGTTAAGTTGCAAACCAACTCCCAATTTTTTCATTAAAGGATCAACTGTTGAGGAATAATTTCCACCACTATTATAATGCTCAACAACTTCCTGCAAAGTAGAGAATCTACCATCATGCATATAGGGTGCTGAAAATTCGATATTTCTAAGCGTTGGGGTTTTGAACTTTCCATTATCAGCAGCTATACCAGTAACTTTTGCTAAACCTAAATCAGAAAATGGTTCCGTATCTAACCCATTATTATGAAACAAATTATCTACAAACATATCGGTACTATGGCAATGAAAACAATCTCCTTTTTCAGTATTAAAAATCACATATCCATTCAGCTCTGAAGGAGAAAGTTGAACCTCATTTCTTAAATACTTATCGTACTTTGAATTTGCAGAAATAAGCGTTCTTTCAAATTGAGCAATTGCCATCACTATATGAGTAGAATCGATTCTATCAATTTCAAATGCTTTTTTGAACAAATCCTTATAAGTAGCATCCGCATTTAATCTGGCTTCAACTTCCTCCCAAGTATTGTGCATTTCTATCGGATTTACCACCGGACCAAATGCTTGATCTTCTAAAGTAATTGCTCTACCATCCCAAAAATTAGAGGTATTCCAACCGGCATTTACAATAGTAGATGCATTTCTATCACCAAAAGCCCCATCAATCCCTTTACTAAAACGATTAGTATCAGAAAAAGCAGCAGATTGCAAATGACAAGAAGCACAGCTTTGAGTTTCATCAGCACTTAATTTTTTCTCGTGAAAAAGTTTTTTTCCAAGTGCAATTCCCTCCACAGTCATTGGATTATTTTCAGGAATATCCATGTTCGGAAAACCTGTTGGAACTTCTATAGTATATGGAGTTGGAATAAACGGTTCGGGAGTTGGCTGAGTTTCTTCCTTGTCACAAGCAAAAAAGAATACTAAAATAGCTAAGAAATAAAATGATTTTTTCATTTTATTACTGGTTTACTGAAACAGAAAAAACACCTGATTTTCCATAGGATTGAAGTTGCGATTGAACCTCTTCATTCATCATTATTCCAGCAGTTGATAATGGATAATTATGCAGCCATCCTCCAATATTCATATCAATAGTAATAGTAGCATCTCCATGCTCAGAATCACTAATTACACTTGCATCAAAACTATTAGAAAAAGAATAATCGCCACCCATACTTCCGCCAGTATGCACATTGTATTTTGAGCTGTCATTTACAAAAGCCCCTTCCAATTTCATATAATGATAACCTCCTCCCATTACGGCTGGCCAGTCCATAGTAGCATGAAAATCCTCATTTATATAATTATTTGATTTGTTTTTTGCTGTATCTAGTCCCATTGTAAAAGAAATAGAGGTGTAATTCCCATTCTCTAATTCACCTAAATCAACACATAATGTTGTTGCATCTGTAACATCAACATAATGCACTTCTTTTAAATACACTAAAGTACTATCATCTTTGTGTAATGTAATATCTGAAACTAAGTATTTTATTGTTTCTATACTGTATTGTTGCCACAAATCATTAGCGTAAATCATAGAGTCCAAAATAATAGGGCTATATACACCAACTGATTGTGTAAAATCAATAGTTAAATTTGTAGTAAGTGGCTTGTCTTTTGTGCAAGAGCCGAATAGAATAGCAATTGAAAGTACTGTGAATATCGTTTTCTTCATAATATTTGTTTTTTTGTTTTGGCAAACTTAAATAAAGAAATACAAACAAAGTATGATATAAATCAGAAAAAGAAAAAATCTTAAAGTGCCCCAATCTCAGTTAAAAGTGCGTTGGTTTTTTTCACCCCCTCAGCAGAAGTTGCTAATTTTTCTTTCTCCAAATCATTCAAATCAATTTCCACAATTTTCTCGACACCGTTTTTTCCAAGTAAAACAGGAACGCCAATACATAAATCGGATAGTCCATATTCGCCATCTAAAAATGTAGAACAAGGAAACATTCTATTTTGGTCGCAATCAATGGATTGCACCAAAGCCGAAACTGCTGCCCCTGGCGCATACCAAGCAGAAGTACCTAACATCCCAGTAAGGGTTGCCCCTCCTACTTTTGTATCTTCCAATACTTTTTGCAATCTTTCTTCCGATAAAAATTCTGAAACTCTTACGCTATTTCTTGATGCTAACCTTGTAAGCGGCACCATACCAACATCTGAATGCCCACCAATTACCATACCATCTACATCTGAACTAGGGCAATTCATTGCCTCAGCTAATCTGTATTTGAAACGAGCAGAATCCAATGCGCCTCCCATTCCTATAATTCTGTTTTTTGGAATTCCTAAAGTTTTGTGTGTAAGATAAGTCATTGTATCCATTGGATTACTTACAATAATTAAAATTACATCTGGAGAATTTGCAATTAATTGCTCGGCTACCGATTTTACAATTCCAGCATTGATGCCTATTAATTCTTCACGAGTCATCCCTGGCTTCCTTGGAATTCCGGAAGTAATAACTGCCACTTTACTTCCAGCCGTTTTAGAGTAATCTCCAGTTGTTCCAGTTATTTTGGTGTCAAATCCGTTTAATGCGGCTGTTTGCATTAAGTCCATTGCCTTTCCTTCTGCAAAATTTTCTTTAATATCTACTAATACAACTTCTGACGAGAAATTTTTAATAGCAATATATTCTGCACAACTTGCACCTACTGCTCCTGCTCCTACTACTGTTACTTTCATATTTTTTGGTTATTGGTTATTGGTTTGTCGCTTTTAGTTTGTAGTACTGCTACTAACCACAAACTACCAACTATTTTTAAGCATCAATATTAGCATACTTGGCATTTGCTTCAATAAAATCTCTTCTAGGCGGAACTTCATCACCCATCAACATTGAGAAAACTCTATCAGCTTCTGCTGCACTATCAATAGTTACTTTTTTAAGCGTTCTATATTCAGGATTTAAGGTAGTATCCCAAAGCTGTTCAGCATTCATCTCCCCTAAACCTTTATATCTTTGTATGCCTACATTCACATCTTTTCCGGCTTTCATTTCTTCTACCAAAGAATCACGCTCTTCATCACTCCAGCAATATCTGTGGTCTTTTCCTTTCTTTAATAAATATAAAGGTGGAGTAGCAATATAAATGTATCCTTTTTCAATTAACTCATACATATACCTAAAAAAGAATGTAAGTATAAGAGTTGCAATATGACTACCATCAATATCGGCATCCGTCATAATTACAACTTTATGATATCTTAATTTTTCAGTATTTAGTGCTCTTTCATCCTCCTCAGTCCCAACAGAAACTCCCAAAGCAGTGTACATATTTTTGATTTCCTCATTTTCAAAAACCTTATGCTGCATGGCTTTTTCTACATTCAAGATTTTTCCTCTAAGTGGAAGTATGGCTTGGAAATGCCTGTTTCTTCCTTGCTTTGCAGTACCTCCAGCAGAATCTCCCTCCACTAAAAATATCTCACATTTTGCAGGATCTCTTTCTGAACAATCAGAAAGTTTTCCAGGGAGCCCAGAGCCAGTCATCACACTCTTTCTTTGAACCATTTCTCTTGCCTTTCTGGCAGCATTACGGGCAGTAGCAGCCAGTATTACTTTTTGCACAATTATATGTGCTTGCTTAGGATTTTCTTCCAAATAAAAGGAAAGCATATCACTCACCGACCTGGAAACAGCAGAAGTAACTTCTTTATTTCCTAATTTGGTTTTTGTTTGTCCTTCAAATTGAGGTTCCATCACTTTTACAGAAATTACAGCCGTAAGTCCTTCTCTAAAATCGTCTCCACTAATCTCAAACTTTACTTTCTTTAAAAGTCCTGACTCATCAGCATATTTCTTTAAAGTTCTTGTAAGCCCTCTTCTAAAACCAGAAAGATG
>CAYVKX010000044.1:8986-17296 GCA_964452095.1 uncultured Weeksellaceae bacterium | reverse complement strand
ATTGGAGATTTACTATGGAATCAATTACACAATCCTGCACTAACTACTTCAGCTGTAAATTATACTGTTTTTGCGAAAGATGGTAATGGTATTTGGGCAAATGTTGGAACTACTCCTGATACCAATTTTCAATTTCCAGCACAAACCTGTGGTTCTTATCAAGGGTTTTATGTAGCACTAGATGATGCAAGTGGTTGTGTTTCTAATTCCTCTATTGATGGTGCTATTCTGCAAGATACAATTAGCCCTAACGATCCAGTAATTGATGTAGTAACTGTTGTTGGAGGAAATTCAGAAATAAATTGGACAAGTTCTTCTGTAGATGTAGATGTATATGTTATTTATATTTTAGATGAATTTGGTGCTTGGATTACTATTGATTCTGTGTTTGGTTTTGCAAATACAACTTATATTTATAATAGTTCTAATGCTACCGATAAATTTGAAACTTTTAGAGTGAGAGCTTTAGATAGTTGCGATAATGCAAGTGGTACAAGTTTAATTCATAATACTATTCACCTTGCTTCTGAATTAGATGTATGTGCTTATAGTATTTATTTTGATTGGAACGATTATAATAATATGGCAGGGAATTTGAGTCATTATAAAGTACTAATCACAGAAAATACTGCTTCTGGAAGCACAATAAATACAGAAGAAAGGTTTATTCCAGGAAATAATAAATACACCTTACCGAATATCGCTTCTGGCTCTGTATTTGATGTGGTGGTTGTTGCTTATAATTCTGATTCTACTATTGCTTCTTATTCTAATGTGGTAAATGTAAATGCTGATTTATTTCCTAAACCACAGTTTAACTATATTACTACTGTTACAGTAAATCATGAATCTGGAGATGTAGAAATAAATTGTCATGTAGATAATGCGGCAGTTATTGATTACTATAGAGTATTCCGTTCAAAAAGAGAGGAAAATAACTTTGTAGATATTGCCCATATTCCATTTAATGGGCAGCCCAATATCGCTTATACGGATGCTGGGGTAAGCACTTCCGATCATTTTTATAATTATCAAATTTACCCTGTGGATACTTGTGGGGTTACACTTTCGGTTGGAAGTGTACAATTTGCTGGAGATACTTCTTTTGCTCAAACTATACTTATTGAGGCAGTTGCCAATAAAGATATGTCTAACGATATAGTGTTTAATGATTATGATGGTTGGCTAGGTGATGATGTAGAGTATAATTTGTATCGCTCGGTAAATAGAGGAGAATTTTCAGTATTGCCTTTAGCTACATATTCTGGAGGAGATGAAAGTTATTCTTATCATGATGATGTGGTAGAATATACGGATGGAAATGGTAGATTTTGTTATTATGTAGAGGCATTGGAAGGTAATACAAATCCTTATGGTTTTGTGGAAAGAAGTAAATCAAATATTACTTGTATTTCTCAAGTGCCAATTTTGATTGTCCCAAATACTTTTACTCCTAATGATGATGAGCATAATGAGATGTTTTATCCAACGACTTCTTTCGTGTCAGAAATAGGTTATTCCTTTACTATTTATGATAAATGGGGGCATGAGATTTTTAGTACAAATGATCCTTCAAAAGGTTGGGATGGTACTTATTTAGGAAGCCCTGTACAGAATGGGAATTATGTATATCATGTGCAGTATATTAATGGTATTGGAATGCTTACTGAAAAAACAGATATTGTTAGTTTGATAAGGTAAGTAAAAACACATAAAATAACGAGCCTCAATTTTGAGGCTTTTTTTTATCTATAAATCAGATTTTTAACTATTTTTGCACACAATTTTTATAAAAAAGAATATGAATCAGCAGAACAAACAAATATTGGAAGGACTTACTTATGATGATGTATTAGTTGTTCCAGATTATTCGGAAGTATTGCCTTCATCTGTAAATGTAGTTACTCATTTTACTAAAAATATAAAACTTAACATTCCTATTGTTTCTGCTGCTATGGATACCGTAACAGAAGCGAAAATGGCGATAGCTATTGCTCAAGAAGGTGGTATTGGTGTATTGCACAAAAATATGAGTATTGAAGATCAAGCCCAAGAAGTAAGAAAGGTAAAGCGATCAGAAAGTGGCATGATTTTAGATCCAATTACTTTGTCGGTTGATGCAAAAGTGGGAGATGCTATGCTTATAATACAAGAGCATAAAATTGGTGGTATTCCTATTGTAGATAAGAAAAATAAGTTGGAAGGAATTATCACTAATAGAGATTTGCGATTTGAAAAGGACATGAATTTGCCTATCAAGCAAATAATGACAACCGACAATATTATTACAACTGAGGTTACGGATTTGGAAAATGCAGAACATATTTTGCAAGAAAATAAAATTGAGAAGTTACCAGTAGTAAATAAGAAAAAGGAATTAGTTGGATTGATTACTTTCAAGGATATTATTAAAAATAGAATGCGACCTAATGCTTGCAAAGATAGATACGGAAGATTAAGGGTAGTGGCGGCTGTTGGCGTAACTGCTGATGTTTCTAATAGGGTAGCAGCACTTGTAAAAGCATCTGTAGATGCTATAATTATTGATACTGCTCATGGACATTCTAAGGGAGTAATTGATGTGCTAAAGAAGATAAAAAAAGAATTTCCAAAATTGGAAGTGGTAGTAGGAAATATAGCTACTGCAAAAGCGGCAAAAGCTTTGATTGATGCTGGAGCAGATGCTTTAAAAGTTGGGATTGGTCCTGGTTCTATTTGTACTACCAGAATTATTGCCGGTATTGGCGTTCCTCAACTTACAGCTTTATTAGATGTAAATGAAGTAGCAAAAAAGCATAATGTTCCCGTAATTGCTGATGGTGGTATAAGATACTCTGGCGATATTGTAAAAGCATTGGTAGCGGGTTCTAGTACAGTAATGCTTGGCTCACTTATTGCAGGAGTGGAAGAAGCTCCAGGAGAAACCATTATTTTTGAAGGTAGAAAATTCAAAACATTTAGAGGGATGGGTTCTGTAGATGCAATGCAAGATGGCTCTAAAGATAGATATTTCCAAATAGGAGAGGATGACCCTAAAAAATTAGTTCCAGAAGGCATTGTTGGTAGAGTGGCTTATAAAGGAACTTTATCAGAAGTAATACACCAAATGATTGGCGGATTAAGAGCAGGAATGGGATATTGTGGTGCTAAAAATATTAACGATTTAGCAAAAGCAAACTTTATAAAAATTACTACAGCAGGAGTTGCAGAAAGTCATCCTCATGATGTAACCATCACCAGAGAAGCTCCAAATTATAGTAGAAAATAAATTAATTAAACAAAAATGAAAATGAAAAAGTATTTGTTAGTATTTGTAATTTCTTGTGTTTGTACATTGTCCTTTGCACAAAGCAATGAAGTGATTTTAAGTGTAGGGAATGACAACATCACAATGGAAGAGTTCAAAGCGATATTCTTTAAAAACAACCATAACGATTCTACCATTACAAAAGAATATTTGGATGATTATATGAGGTTATTTATCAATTTTAGGTTGAAGGTAAAAGAAGCGAAAGAGTTAAAATACGATACTGTTTCTGCATTTGTAAACGAACTTGCTATGTACAGAAATCAATTAGCAAAACCATATTTGAGCGATAGTCAGTTTGATGAGAATTTGATAAATGAGGCATACGAGCGAATGCAAGAAGATGTAAATGCGAGTCATATATTATTTTCAGTAGCTGAAAAAGCACTTCCTACTGATACGCTTAAAGCATACAATAAAGCTATTTCTGTTCGCAATAAAATACTAAAAGGAATGGGTTTTTCTCAGGCAGCAAAGCAATATTCTGATGATAAATCTGCTGTAAATAATGGTGGTGATTTGGGTTTTTTCACAGTTTTTATGATGGTGTACTCATTTGAGAGTGCTGCTTACAATACTGCAATTGGAAAAATCTCAAAACCGGTAAGAACAAAATATGGTTATCATCTAGTAAAAGTAAATGCTAAACGCAAGGCAAGAGGGGAAGTGAAGGTGGCTCACATTATGTTTAAAATAGCAAAAGATGCTTCTGATGAGCAAGTAAGTACAAGTAAATCCAAAATTGATGAAATTGCATTAAAGCTCAAAAAAGGGGAGGACTTTACTCAATTAGCTGAGAAATTTTCTGAAGATAGATCAACAGCCGTAAAAGGAGGAAGCTTACCTAGGTTTGGTGTAGGCAAAATGGTAAAAGAATTTGAAGATGCGGCTTTTGGACTAAATGAAATTGGGGAGGTAAGCGCTCCATTTAAAACGGCTTTTGGCTGGCATATTGTAAAACTTTTGGAGAGTAAAGAAATTCCTTTATTAGAGGATGTGAAAGATAATATCAAGAAGAAAGTAAAGCAAGATTCTAGAAATTCACTAAGAAATAAAGCTCTGCTTTCAAAAATAAAAAAGCAGTATAATTTTAAACAGTATAATAGTAGATTATCTGAGATTTCAAAATATATTGATGAGAGTTTATCCAAAGGAAAATGGAAATCTGAAAAAGCAGAAACACTCAAAAGAAACCTTTTTGTACTTGATGGAAAATACTATTCCCAAACCGATTTTGTTGCTTTTGTTTACGCAAACCAAATGCAAGTACAAGATGATTCTCCAACTTATTTTAATGCTTTGTTTCAATCTTTTATTAGTGAAACTTGCCTTAATTATGAAGATAGTAAGTTAGAAGAAAAACACCCTGAATTCAGAACTTTATTGCAAGAATATACGGATGGTATTTTGCTTTTTGATTTGATGGATAATAAAGTTTGGACTAAAGCAATAAAAGATACTTTGGGTTTGCAAGAATTCTTTGAGGATAACAAGCAAGATTATATGTGGGGGAAAAGGGTAGATGCGAAAATTTATACTTGTATAGATGAGATAATTGCCAAGAAAACTTTGCGACAAATAAAAAAACGCCACAGAATGCCTTATTTGAAAGATGAGGATGTGCTGAAAAAAGTAAATTACAGCTCTCCTTTAAATCTTCAGATTTCAGAACAAAAATATAGTAAAGATGAAAATGAATATATCACTAAAGCAGGATGGGAAGTAGGGATAAGTGATTTTATTAAAGGTAAAGATGGTTCTATTATTATTGTTGATATTTTGGAAACAATTCCGCCTGAACAAAAACAGCTTTCTGAAACAAAAGGAAAAGTAATATCAGATTTTCAAGATTATTTGGAAACAAAATGGTTGCAAGAATTACGAGCAAAATATCCTGTAATTATTAATACTGATGTGCTTTATTCCTTAATTAAGTAATTCAAAATTTTGAAATCAAAAGCAATATTTTTTCTTCTTTTCTCTGTTTTTTGGACGGCTTGTAGTAATTTGGAAGAGGATAAATTATTGGTTTCATTGTACGATAAAGAGCTGTATTTTTCTGAGATAAGTAACTCTTTGCCCGATCAATCCGATAGTGCTGCTTTTGTTCAAAGTTATATGGATAGTTGGGTAAAAAAGCAACTTTTGGTAGCACAAGCAGAAATGAATTTAACGGATGCACTAAAAGATGTGGAGGATAGAATTGCAGATTATAGAAATTCCTTACTTATTTACGCCTATCAGCAAGAATTGATAAAACAAAATTTTGATACGGTAGTTCCAAAATACCAAATTCAACAGTATTATCAAAAAAATGAAGAGGAATTGCAACTTAAAGAAAACATCTTTAAAGGAAGGTATGTAAAAACAGCTATTGATGCTCCAAAATTAGAGGTTTTGCGAAAACTTTTTCGTTCAGATAAGCAAGAGGATAAGGAAGATATAATGGAGTATTTGCCTCTGATTATCATTTGGATGACTCTAAATGGATTTACTTTTCTAAATTTGCCGATAAGTTGCCTTTGGAAGTAAAAAACACTTCTTACTATTTGAGTAGTAATAAATATTACACCTATACTGCTGATAGTAGCAAATACTTTTTTTTGATAAAAGAGTATCAAATAAATGGGGGGGTAAGTCCGTTAAGTTTGGTGCAAGAAAAAATAAGAAAGATAATTCTAAACAAAAATAAATTGTTGTTTTTAAAAGAATTAGAGGAGCAGTTGTACCAGAAAGCAATAGCAAATAATAAAATTAAAATAAACGAATGAAAAAATATATTCTGATAGCATTTCTACTTTTTAGCAGTAGTACTTATGCCCAAAAAACAATTGATGGAGTAGAAGCAATTATTGGAAATGAGATTATTCTTACTTCTGATATACAGACGCAATATCATCAGTATTTGGCACAAGGATATACTAACAGAGGAGAAATAAAATGCCAAATAATTGAAGATTTATTATACCAAAAATTGCTTTTACACCAAGCAAAATTAGATAGTTTGGAAGTTTCTGACCAAGAAATTGAAAGCGAATTGGAGAAAAGAATCCGCTACTTTATTGGGCAAGTTGGTTCAAAAGAAAAATTGGAAGAGTTTTATGGAAAATCCATTATTGAGATAAAATCAGAATTTAGAGAAATGATAAATAATCAGTTACTTTCTCAAAAAATGCAAGGAGGAATTACAGCTAGTGTAAAAGTAACTCCTGCAGAAGTAAAATCTTACTTTAACAACTTAGCGAAAGATAGTTTGCCCACTATAGAGGCGGAAGTAGAAGTGGCTCAGATTGTACTAAAACCAGAAATCTCAGCAATAGAAAAAGACAGAATTAAAAATAAGTTAGAATCTTTCAAAGAAAGGATTGAAAAAGGAGAGGATTTCAAGGTGTTGGCTACTCTTTATTCTGATGATCCGGGCTCAGCTAAAAATGGTGGAGAGTTGGGATTTGTAGGTAGAGGCGATTTGGTGCCGGCATTTGAGGCAGCCGCATACAAACTAAAAGGAGATGAAATTTCGCCTATTATTAAAAGTGAATTTGGTTATCATATTATCCAACTTATCGATAGGAGGGGAGAGCAAATAAATGTGCGTCATATCCTTTTAAAACCAAAAGTTTCTTCCACTCAATTGATGGAGTTAAAAACTGAAATGGAGGATGTTGCAAAACAAATTACTGATGGGAAGTTTACTTTTGAAGAAGCGGCAATAAAATACTCGGATGATGAAAGTAAAAATAATGAGGGTTTGCTAATTAATCCAAATTCTGGCTCATCAATGTTTATTATGAAAGATATGGATCCGAGCTTGTATTTTGTGATTGAAAAAATGGAAGAAGATGAAATTTCTGCCCCTATTATTATGCAAACTTCTGATGGACAAAAAGCATACCGATTGGTAAAAGTGAGAAAGAAAAATCCGGCACATACTGCTAATTTGATTGATGATTATGATAAAATTCAGAATGTAGCATTATCAGAGAAAAGACAAGAAAAAACAGAGAGTTGGTTGCAAGAGAAAATCACAAAAACTTACATCAAATTATCAGATGATTTGAAAGATTGTAGTTTTGATCATGATTGGATATTATAAAAAAAAGAATATGGAAGAAAAAATAATAAATTCGGATGTAAAGGCAATTGATGCTTTTGCAGATATTTTCAAGAAGTTCAAAACAGAAATAGCGAAAGTAATTGTTGGGCAAGATGAGGTAGTTGAGCAGGTACTAATATCCATCTTTAGTAAAGGACATTGCCTTTTGGTGGGAGTTCCTGGATTAGCAAAAACGCTTTTAGTGCAAACAATTGCCGATTGTTTGGGATTAAAATTTAATAGAATTCAATTTACACCTGACTTAATGCCATCTGATATTGTAGGTGCTGAGATTTTAGATGAAAGTAGAAATTTCAAATTTATAAAAGGGCCGCTTTTTGCAAATATCATCTTGGCAGATGAGATAAATAGAACACCTCCTAAAACCCAATCGGCACTTTTGGAAGCTATGCAAGAACGCTCAGTAACTAATGCTGGTACTATATATAATCTGGATAATCCATTTTTTGTGTTAGCAACTCAAAACCCAATTGAACAAGAGGGAACTTATCCTTTACCAGAAGCACAATTGGATAGATTTATGTTTAATGTAATTTTAGATTACCCTCAATTTGAGGAGGAAGTAAAGATTGTAAAGCAAACTACTTCCAATCATTCGGTTTCTTTAAATAAAATAATGAATGCTGAGGAAATTGTTTTTTATCAGAATGTGTTAAGGAAGATTCCAGTAAATGATAATGTGATAGAATATGCAGTTGGATTGGTTGCCAAAACCAGGCCAAATACCGAAAAAGTATCTGAGAAAGTTCGAGAGTATATTTCTTGGGGAGCTGGCCCAAGAGCATCTCAATTTATGCTGCTTGGAGCAAAATGTTTTGCTGCAATTAATGGCAAGTACTCTCCAGATATTGAAGATGTAAAAGCAGTTGCAAAGCCGATTTTGCGTCAC
>CAYVKX010000044.1:0-8976 GCA_964452095.1 uncultured Weeksellaceae bacterium | reverse complement strand
CACCGAATTGTAAGAAATTATAAGGCAGAGGCAGAGGGTGTTTCTGTGGATGATATTATCGATTCAATTCTGTAACAATGATTTTACCTATTGTAGCTTTTGGTGCGCCAATTCTTAGGGAAAAGAGCAAAAATATTGATAAAGATTATTCTAATCTTGCCGAACTTCTTGCAAATATGTACGAAACAATGTATTCGGCAAGTGGAGTAGGTTTAGCTGCTCCGCAAATCAATAAAGCAATCCGAATTTTTATCATTGATACTACTCCTTTTTCTGATGAAGAAGAATCAACAGAAAAACCCATAAAGCAAGTTTTTATCAACCCAAAAATGATAGAAGAAAAAGGGCAGGAGTGGCTCTTTAATGAGGGCTGCTTAAGCATTCCAGAAATAAGAGAAGATATATCTAGAAAAGCAGAAATTGAAATTGAGTTTTTTGATGAAAATTTTCAAAAACATTCTAAGAAATTTGATGGCGTAACGGCAAGAGTTATTCAGCATGAATACGATCATTTGGAAGGCATACTCTTCACCGATAAACTTAGCTCTTTACGCAAAAGAATGCTCAAAGGAAAACTAACAGATATATCTAAAGGGAAGGTGGAAATTAGGTATAAAATGAGGTTTGTTAAATAGAAGACAGTACTCAGTAAACAGTATTCAGTGGATAGACTACAGAAAATAGAATAAAGAAAAGAAATCTGGTTTGTAGTTTGGTGTTGGTAGTATTGCTAAAAACCAAACACAACTAACCAAACTATTCACTCCTTAAATTTTCTTTTAGCAGTTGTTCCAATTTTTCAATACTGCAATTAAGCGTAAGCTTTCCTTCTTTGGCAAAGGAAAAATTCCCGTTTTGCTCTGATACAATAATTACTAACGCATCCGATTCTTCAGAAATTCCAGCTGCAGCCCTGTGGCGCATTCCCAGATGAGCTGGGAAATCAGGGTTATTCGTAACAGGTAAAACGCATCTGGCAGCTGCTATTTTATTATTGCTAATAATTACCGCTCCATCATGTAAAGGGCTGTTTTTAAAGAAAATACTTTTTAGCAAAGGGATACTTATTTTCGCTCCAATTTCCACTCCAGATTCTGTGAAAAATGCCAAATTATCAGTATGTGTAATTACAATTAGTGCACCAGTTTTATTTTTAGAAAAATCCTCACAAGCCTTTGTAATAGTGCTGACATTCAATTCATTGGTTTCACTAATATTGAATTTGAAAAAACCTTTATTTTTTATTAGTCGTGCTCTTCCAATTAGTATCAGAAATTTCCGTAATTCTTGCTGAAAAACAATTACTAAAATAATAAGTCCTCCACCAATAAATTGCCCTAAAATCTCACTTAGTAAATCCATGTGTAAAGCACTTACCAATTTCCAAAGTAAATAAAAAGAAGTAAGTGCAATAAAAATATTGATGGCCACCGTTCCTCTTACTAATTTGTAAAGCTGATACATCAGTAAAGCAACAAGTACAATGTCGATTATCGTAATAAGGTCAAATTCTATAAAATCTAATATGTTCATTTTCTACAACTTTTGGCGAAATTAACAATTTTAATGCACTCCATTGCTTGTTTTACATCATGAACTCTCAAAATACTTGCACCACCAAGTAAAGCCATCATGTTTGCGGCTGTGGTTCCGTTTAGTGCTTCTTGCGGATTGTTATCTAGTAATTTGTGTATCATTGATTTTCTGGAGAGCCCCACTAAAAGCGGAAATCCTAACTTTTGAAAACTTTCCAAATTATTTAATAATTCATAATTATGCTTTAATGTTTTGCCAAATCCAAAGCCAGGATCAATGATTATTTTTCCAAAACCTTTTTGCTTTAATACATCTATTCTCTGCTGAAAAAATGAAAAAACATCTTTTGATACATCATTGTAAACCGGATTTTTTTGCATATTTTCTGGAGTACCTTGCATATGCATCATTATATAAGGAACATCTAGCTCGGCAACTACATCCAATATTTTGTTATCCATATTTCCAGCCGAAATATCATTGATAATATCGGCTCCATTTTCAATGCAAACTCTTGCAATATCTCCATGATAAGTATCCACCGAAATAATAATTTCTGCAAAATGGTGTTTTAATAACTTGATTGTACTTATTAATCGTTCTTTTTCTAGTTGAGAATCTATGGCTTTTGCACCAGGTCTTGAAGATTGTGCACCAATATCAATTATTGATGCTCCTTCACTTAACATTTGTTTGGTTTTTTGAATGATATTTTTTTCAGAAACATACTTTCCTCCATCATAAAAAGAATCGTTAGTAATGTTGAGAATACCCATGACTTTTGATGTTGATAAATCAAGTATTTTCTCTTTCAATTTGAAAACAGTCATTTCTAAAAAATGTATTTTTGGCTTAATAAGAACATCTAAAATAGCAATGGAAAAAACAATTACCCAATACGAGTCAATAATAAAAAATTGTGAGGACATTTTCGCCAAAAAACTAAAAGATTATGGTACTGCTTGGCGAATACTTAGAATTTCCTCTCTTACCGACCAAATTTTTATCAAAGCACAAAGGATTAGAAGCATTGATGAAAAAGGAACACAAAAAATAATGGAAGATATTAGTAATGAATATATTGGTATTATTAATTATTCTTTAATCGGACTTATACAACTAGATTTAGGGATTTCCGAGCAGCCAGAAGAATTATCTTTTTCTACCGCTATGGGATTGTTTTCTCAGTATTCTAATCAGGCAAAATATTTAATGACAGATAAAAATCACGATTATGGTGAGGCTTGGCGAGATATGAGAATCAGTTCACTTACTGATCTTATCTTACAGAAACTTTTGCGTGTAAAACAAATTGAGAATAATGAAGGGGAAACATTAATTTCAGAAGGAATTGATGCCAATTATTTGGATATGATAAACTATGCAGTTTTTGCTTTAATCAAATTAGAAAAATAAAATTATGAACAAAAACTTATCCCTAATTATAAGAGTGCTAATTGCCGCACTTTTCTTGCTTTCAGCAGTTGCAAAACTCTATCCAACTCCAATGTATGGAATTACAAAAGTTTTTGAGGAAGGACAGCTAATTCCTATGGGTTTCTCGGAAGGATTTGCCCCTTATTTCTCCCGTTTTATTATTGGGGTAGAGTTTTTTCTTGCATTTGCTATTTTGCAGAAAAATTTCTTAAAAAGAATCATTATTCCTTCTACTATTTTAATGCTTGTGGTTTTCTCCTTGCACCTTACTTATCAAGTATTTTTGGGAGATACCGAAAATTGTGGATGCTTTGGTGAGCTAATTCCAATGTCTCCTTTGCAAGCACTTATTAAAAACATTATTACGATAGTGATTTTAGGGTTTTTGTATAAAAATACTGAGGACGATAAAGAGCATAATTTTTCAAAACTCTCCATTCAGCTCTTAATTATTCTGCTTCTGATGTTTGCTTTTATCCCAGTGCAAACGATTGGTAAAAACAAGAGAGTTTCTGGCTTTTCGGAATATGTGGTGTCTGATATAAATATAAGTGATGGGAAAAAGATTCTTTGCTTTTTTGATGCTGGTTGTGAGCATTGCATGGAAGCTGCAAAATCATTAACAGCAATGTCCTCAGAAATCGAATATTTCCCTCAAATACATATTATTTTCTCAGATTCGGAAGCAGAAAAGATACCTGAATTTTTTGCATTTACAGGCAGAGAGTATTCTTATCAAGTATTGCCTTTTTATAATGAAGATGATGAGATTAATTCCTACTTAGAAATTTTAGGATATGAGTATGAAAATCCTGCCGTTATTTATTTGGATAACGGAAATCAGATTCGTTTTTATGATGGAACAGGAGTGAATGCTTACAATGAAGAAGATTTGAAAAAATTATTAGAATAAATATATTTTGATTGCTTTTTGCATAAAGAAAATTATTTATAGCATTTTGGTGCTTTGGGGTGTGCTTTCTTTGGTTTTCTTTTTGTTTAATGTTTTACCTGGCGATTCTGCCAGAATGATGCTCGACCAAAGAGAAGATTCTGAGCAACTACTTATATTAAAGCACAAATATGGTTTTGATAAAAATATATCAGAGCAATACTTTTTGTACCTCAATGATTTGTCGCCACTTTCTATTCATAGCAAAAATAAGGATGCTTTTCATTATTTGAATTCAGGAAAATACAATTTTAAAACAATTTTAGAGACCACAAATTCAGCTTTTGTAATTAAGTACCCTTACCTCAGAGAATCATTTGTAAAGAGAGGCAAATCAGTAACATCCGTAATTTCTGATACATTCCCAAATACTTTTGTTTTGGCGGTAGCTTCCATTTGTATTGCTTTATTTATCGGTATTTTATTAGGTGTTCTTTCAGCCGTTTACAAAGATTCTTTGCTTGACAAATTAGCTTTATTTCTTTCGGTTTTAGGTATGTCAATCCCATCTTTTTTCTCAGCTATTTTGTTTGCTTGGTTTTTTGGATTTTTACTTTCCGATATTACAGGGTTATCAATGACTGGAAGTTTGTATGAAGTAGATGATTATGGAAGAGGGGAGTTCATCAATCTTAAAAACTTGATTTTACCTGCTATTACTTTAGGGATTCGACCGCTTTCAGTGATTGTACAACTCACAAGAAACTCCCTTTTGGAAGTAATGAAAATGGATTATATGCGTACTGCAATTGCAAAGGGTTTGAGTAAATTTGTGGTACTTTTCAAACACGGGCTAAGAAACGCTCTTAATCCAGTAGTTACTGCAGTTTCAGGTTGGTTTGCCTCTTTGCTAGCTGGTGCTGTATTTGTGGAATATATTTTTGCTTGGAATGGAATAGGAAAAGAAATTGTGGACGCACTTAACAACCTAGATTTACCAGTTGTAATGGGTGCAGTTTTGTTTATTGCGACTATATTTGTGGTGGTAAATATAGTGGTAGATATTATTTATGGGGTATTAGATCCTAGAATTAGAATTATATAATTATGAGAAAAAATATTGTAGCAGGAAACTGGAAAATGAATTTAACAAGAGGAACAGGGCTAGGTCTTGTTGATGAAGTTATAAACCAACTTCCAAAAGAAAATAATACTGAGGTGGTTTTTGCACCCTCATTTTTGTATTTGTATAAAGTGAGTAAAATTTGCCAATATCATAAAAGTGTAAAAGTTGCTGCACAAAATTGTAGTAAAGAAGAAAAGGGTGCTTTTACAGGAGAAGTCTCTGCCGAAATGATAGAGTCTTGTGCAGCAGATTATGTAATAATTGGACATTCAGAAAGAAGAGAATATTTTAAAGAAACAAATGCTGATTTGTCTCAGAAAGTAAATCGAGCTTTGGAGAATAATTTAAAAGTTATTTTCTGTTGTGGAGAGAGTTTAAAACAAAGAGAAAACGAAATTCATTTTGATTGGATAAAACAGCAATTATCAGAAGGATTATTTCATTTATCTGTTGAAGAGTTTAGAGATATTGTAATTGCTTACGAGCCCATTTGGGCAATAGGAACTGGCGTAACTGCAAGCACCAAGCAAGCCCAAGAAATGCACGCTTTTATTCGTAATATTATTAGCGAAAAATATGGAAATGAGGTGGCGGAAAACACCTCTATTTTGTATGGAGGAAGTTGTAAGCCAAGCAATGCAAACGAGCTATTTTCTCAACAAGATATTGATGGCGGATTGATTGGTGGTGCATCCTTAAATGCAAATGATTTTCTGGCAATAATCAATTCGTTTTAATGAACTATATTCAAGTAGATATTTCCCTTTCTGATAAAGAACCTTTTGCTGATATTATTACTGCAAAATTAAATGAAATTGATTTTGAAAGTTATGTAGAAACGGATGCAGGTTTACAAGCTTATATTCAGAAAAACCATTTTGATGAAAAGCTGTTTAAAAATGCTTTTAATATCTTAGAAAATAGAGTAGATTTTGAGTTTAAAATTAAGGAGATAAAGCAGCAAAATTGGAATGCTAATTGGGAGAGTAGTTTTGAGCCAGTTCAGATTAATGATAAGTGCGTAATTCGTGCAGATTTTCACAATGCGATTGATGTAGAGCATGAAATTATTATCACCCCAAAAATGTCATTTGGAACAGGACATCACGCCACTACTTTTTTAATGATGAATGAAATGTTTAACTTAAAATTTAATGGAAAATCAGTTTTGGATATGGGGAGTGGAACTGGAGCATTGTCCATTTTAGCTGAAAAATTAGGTGCTAAAAATATTTTAGGAATTGATATTGATAATTGGGCTGATAAGAATGCAAAAGAAAATAAAACTTTGAATAATTGCTCTAAAATTTATTTTCAGTTGGGAAATGTCACTATGATTAAAGCTAAAAAATTTGACATTATTCTAGCTAACATAAATAGAAATATAATTTTAGAGGATTTACCAAAATACTTTGGTGCCTTGAATAATGATGGGGAGATTTTACTTAGCGGTTTTTATACGGAAGATGAAGATTTAATTTTAGCTAAGGCAGAAAAAATATCCTTAAAATTATTAAGCAAACAAGCTAAAGATAATTGGCTTTTATTACACTTAAAAAAATGAAAAACAGATTAATTTTTTTACTTCTCTTATGCTCATTTAGTTTTGTTTTTGCACAGAAAAAAGACAAGAAACTTAGTAAGTTTTCTCAGGAGAGAGAGGTTTTTTTGCAAGAGTTAGATGTATTTATTTCTGCTACAAAAAATAAAGATTTAAAAAATGTTTTTTCTCAATTTGAAGAAAATTTTGAAGCAGAGAAATTTGATGCAAAAGGCGTAAAAAAAATAATTGATATTTCCAATATTATGTTGGGGAAACGCCTTAGGCCAAACCCTCACTTTTCTAATTACTTAAAGGCAATTAATCAATTTGCTTTCCAAAGTGATGCACTACCAAAATTCAATAATTGGTTAGCAATTGTGGATAGTTTGTTGCAAGAATCCACCACCAAACGACTGATGGTTTTCTTTGTCTTTACAGAAAATTTTATCTCCTCTGGTGTTTTGAGAGATAGCCGTTCTGCTAAATGGTATTGCCCGTCTAACGATTATACTTTTGAAATAGAATTAGGACATCCTTATCTGAATTTTCATCAAAATCTGAATTTGAGTTGCTTTGCAAAAGGGAGTACTATTTACATCTATAAAACAAAAGGAAAATATTGGCCATTAGATTTTAAATGGGAAGGAGAAGGTGGAAATCTTGATTGGCAAAAAGTAGGTTATCATCAGGATTCTGTCTTTGCAATTTTGGCTAATTATCGGCTCAATATCAAAAGCACAAACATCAATGCCGATTCGGTTTTGTTTTATAACAAGCACACTTTTAAATTACCAATAGTCGGAAGTGTAAAACACAAAATTGAAGTTGGCGGATACGATAAAAAACGCTCTTATCCTTATTTTAAATCAAAAGGTAAAGATGTGGTTATTACAGAGGTTTTTAAGGATGTAGATTACAAAGGCGGCTATATTTTAAAGGGTAAACAATTTATTGCAGATGGTGGCGATTATGCAGAGGCGAGAATAATTTTAAAGCGGAACAATAAGCCAATAATTATTGCTAATGCCAATAGATTTAGTATTGGAAAAAATCAAATTTCCTCCCAATTGTCGGCTGTAAAAGTATTTTTTGATTCCGATTCTATTTATCATTCTGCGTTAAAATTTACTTACAAAAATTCTACAAGAAAATTAGAGCTTTTTAGGGCGAGAAATGGAATTTCTGAAAGTCCGTTAGTGAATACTTACCATCAAGTAACGATAGATTGTGAGCAAATGGAATGGAACATTGATGAGGATATGATACTTTTCGGCTCATTGCCTGGAACCGCATCTTCTACCGTATATTTCGAATCTACCAATAATTATTTGGAAGCAAAATATCAGCAGCTGCACGGAATGGATAAAATCCATCCTCTAATTTTGATAAGAAATTACATAAAAGACAAAGGGGAGGAGTTGATTTTTGTTGAAGATTTTGCTAGATATGCCAAATATCCATTAGTGCAAATTCAACATTACCTTACCAATTTGGCAAATAAAGGTTTTATTTATTACGATTATGGCGAACAAAGAATTAGAGTGCTTCCAAAAACACATAATTATTTAAGAGCAAAATCTGGGAAAGGCGATTATGATGTAATTGCTTTTAAATCTGAAGTGCTTGGTGGTAGTGGCGGAATGAAAATGCAAATTAATTCTGCACTAAATATCACGACTAAAGATTTGAATATATTGGGAGTGCCAGAAGTTACACTTTCCGATTCTCAGAGAGTGTATTTGTATCCAACTGGCGGTAGAATTGTAGTGAAGAAAAACCGAGATTTTATTTTCTCAGGACAAATATCTACAGGAAATGGGCGATTTAATCTTTTCGGAAAAGATTTTTATTTTCATTATGATAGTTTTTGGGTAGATTTAAAAAGAATCGACTCTTTGCAACTTTCAGTTCCTTTAATGCCTATCCAAAGAGATATGTATGGAGATGAAATTCTAACTAGAGTAAAAACCGTAATTGAAGGGGTGACTGGCGATTTACGAATTGATCATCATACCAATAAATCGGGACTTAGAAAAGATAGTTTTCCTGGTTTTCCTGTTTTTCATAGCAAAGAGGATTCTTATGCTTATTACGATAAAAAAAACATTTATGATGGGGTGTATGATAGGGAAAGGGTTTCCTTTCATCTGCAGAAATTTACTATTGATAGTTTAGAGAATTTTACTGGAAAAGGATTGTGGTTTGCAGGAACTTTTGAGTCAGCAAATATATTCCCAATGTTTGATGATACTTTGCGTTTACAAGAGGATTATTCTCTTGGTTTTAGAAGAAATACTCCTGCTGATGGCTTTGATGTATATGGCGGAAAAGCAAAGTATTATGATGAAATCCATCTTAGCAATAATGGTATAAAAGGAAGTGGTAAATTAGAGTTTTTAACTTCCACTTCACAGGCAGATAATATTCTGTTTTTCCCAGATT
>CAYVKX010000043.1:0-17357 GCA_964452095.1 uncultured Weeksellaceae bacterium | reverse complement strand
CAAACGCTCTATTCTAAATCATCTATCAATCAATTGATTATTGGTGGAGTGTTTTTTCTTTGTGTTTGGCTAAGTATTGATGAAGTGTTTTCATTATTACCAGAAAAATTTTCTCACGGAAAGTGGGTGGTTCTTTTTATTGGATTATCACAACTATTCAATATTTCTACTGGAGTAAATGGAGCAATAATAATCAATTCAAAATACTATAAATTTGATCTTTACACCAATATAATTCTGGTATTACTTACCTTGATTACTAATTATTTACTTATACCAATTTACGGTATAAATGGTGCTGCTATGGCTACTGCAATTTCTGTTCTTTTATTTAATTTTATTAAACTCATTATTATAAAAGTAAAGATGAATATGCATCCTTTTAGTATACAAACACTTTATACTGTAGTTTTACTTATAGCTTTGTATATTTTCATTATAAATTTACCAACTTTTGATAATGCTATCTTTAGTATTTTTTGGCGATCTTCCTTGGGGATTACTTTGTTTATCCCCCTGCTTTTTTGGTTTAATTTATCAGAGGATATTTCAGAAATTATGAGAGGTGTTAGGAAAAGATTTGGTTTTTAGTTAAAAACACCTTTAATTAAACCTTGCATTACCCATTTTCCTTTTAATTGTTTAAACTTTTTTCTCAATAAGTAATACCTTATAGAATCAATAAATTGTTTAAATATTTTTGCAAAAACTATTAAGTATCCAATTAGTTTTTCTTCAGTAATTGTTCTTTTTGCAAATTGCATACCACTAAGAGTAATTCTTTCTTTCATGTATTCTTTCGAGACTTTAAATTTACCCTCAAAATGAGTGATAGACATTGCTTTTAAGTTATAAAGTTTCCCAATACCATTTTCTTGATAGATACGATAAAAGAATTCAGATTCTTCTCCTAATCCTAATTTATTCCCGATCATTCCTAATTGAGTATTAAAATTTCCAATCTTTTTAAAAATAGTTTTTTTAACACACATATTTCCTCCAGAAAATCCTTCTCTTGCTTTAATAGGGCTTAGATACCCATCACCATTTTTAAATTCTCTTACAAAATAATTTTTATCTATCCATTGGGGACATTTCACCTCAAAATTTGGAAAAATAGGACCTCCAAATATATCAGCATCAATATTCTTTATTCCATCTATTAATGCGCTTAACCACTCTGTATTTATTGTTGCATCATCATCTACAAAAGCAATAAACTCTCCATTTGCCTCATTAACCCCTCTATTTCTTGCAAAGCTTAATCCTTGATGTTTTTCCAGATAATAATGTATAATAGTTTCTGATTTATTTTGAAATGTTTTAACTATTTTTTTTGTACCATCCTTACTATTATTATCTATTACGATTATTTCAATTTTATTTCTAGATGAGTGTTTCTCAGTTTGATTTAAAATAGAATTAATACATAATTCTAAAAAATGCTCTCGGTTATATGTGCAAATAAGTATGCTTAAAACCATCTTCTTTTTAGTTTCTCAAGCAAGCTTTCTTTCTTTATTTGGTTTAGTTTATAATCACTTGAAATATCTCTCTCTTTATGATATCCAATAAAATCAAGAATTTGATTTTTTCCTTCTTCAGTATTAAATTCTTCAATAGTCCACATTCGAACATTTTTCGGTAATTCTTTTTCTAAGTTTTCGCTTGTTTTTTTATAATCCTCCCAATACAACCCAAGAGCTTTTCGCTTATCTTGTTCATTATATTTTGGGTAGCAATAGTCCCATTTTTTGTCTTTTTTCCATTGCATCCCATCATGATTATACCAATGATTTCTTCCTTCTGTTTTTTTAAGATAACTATTTACAACACTTTCTTTATCTCTAACTAATCCTATAACTTTTACATTTGGGTATTTTTGTATTATTAGTTTGATGTAAGGTAAATAGTACATTCCTGTATCTCCAAAAAAATCATTTTCAACATTTAATTTTTCAAGTTCTTCAATCCAGTTAAATAGTTCCTTCTCATCATTTTTCCATTTAATTAATTTTCTTAGTCCATTTTCTTCCATTTTTCCTTCATGTAAGACTCTCATTTTATTTTGATGGGAAAGGAGTTCTGATAAAGAGACAGAGCCACTTCTTCCTGTCCCTATTGAGATAATTAGTTGTTTTTCTTTTTTATTCATTGAGTATGTTTTTGAAACTATAGCCAAAGTTATTAATTTTAATTTCTAATTTTTCTGCTTTTTTAATATTTAGCAAATAAAATAGATTTCTTTTGTTTTTATTCCACATTTTAAAATATTTATCATTCACCCCTTTGCGTATTTCAAGAGTTGATTGTTTAATCTCTGTATCTAAAAAATTTGCAATTTTTTCTAATGTTTCAGTGGAGTTGTAAATCAAATCTTCATATTTTATGTCTAAACTATTATTCAGCTTTGCTTTGTCTTTTAGGTATTGTTGATGACAAATTAGCCAGTGTTTAATTAAGGAATGATGTGAGGTTTTTGACCATTTTTTTGTTGCTAATGAAGTAGCGATTGGATGCCTGTAAATTGTAATAAAATAACTGTTTGGAAACATGGCTTGTAAAAATCTTGTTCTTACTAAATTAGGAGGGGATTTTTCGATTAAATATTCTTTATTTAAATCCCAATGTTTCGCCCATTGCTGAAACAATGTCTTTTTATTTTTTTCAGTGATAATATCAGATTCTTCATTTAAGAATGATTTTTTATCAAAGCCGAATTTTCCAGGACCACCATGTTTATTTGCAGCATTAAATACTGTTTGTAGGTGTTGTCCTTCATCTTCAATTACACCCGTATTTTCCATGCCGCTTATATTCTTTTGGCTTTTAAGTATTTTATAGAGTAATGAAGTTCCACTTCTATGTAATCCGCAAATAAAAATGAATTTATGTTTTTTCAGATTAGCCATTAGTCTTTAATTTTATTAGCAAAAATTTATACATTTTGTAAACCCCTATGTTTTTTAGTAACTTTATAAAAAATTCTTTCCATGATGGGTTGTAAGGGAAATTGTTAAGTTCTTGCCACATCTCATCAATTAAAAATTTATAGAATTTCGGGGCTTTTGCATCCCTTTCTTTTTTATTGACAGCTAACATTAATTCTAACACTTTAGTGCAATTAAAGATAGATGCAATCTTGGTATAATGATGAGCATAGTGCATGTTTTGTCCGGCAAAGCTTGTAATATCTTGTTCCCAATGTACAATGTCTAAAATAGTATAGCCAGTTTTCTGAATTGATTTGGAGTTATTATTTAACCAGTTTTGATAATAATTAAACAAGTAAATATTGTCCGGAAAATGTATTGCTCTCACAACATCTTTTCCATTTTTTACAGTTATATCTTCTAAATAATTTTTTGCCACCTCACTTCCTCCACCTGTTAAAAGAATATTTGGTTTTTCATTTTCAGTAAAACTCTCAAAATATTGCAGAAATAATATTGTTCTTGGGAAATCATACGAACTAACTATATCTTCCAGTTCTGATTGAGGTAATTTATCTTTTAATGGAGAAAGGATGTATTCAAGATTTAAAGTGCCTGTAATCTTTTTTGGAATTTTATAATCAATATAATCTTCTTTTTTGTTAGGGAATTTAAAGGTGTAATAAATAATATTTTTTGCATACTTTTTGGTTGCAGCCATTAACAATCTGCTGTCGTATCCGGCAGTTAATGAACAATAAATTGTATGTCTTTTTTCAATTTGATTTAATATGTTTTTAAAAATTGGAACTAATTCTTTGCTTGCTTGTTTCTCAGAAATTTCTATTCTTTTTTTTCTAGGAAAAACTCTAACGGATTGCATATTTTCTATATTCAAACAATGATTAGCTACTAATTGGTGCATATTCTCAAACCTAGTTTCATGTCCAACTTTTATCCTATTTTTATTAAAAAACTCAGATTGATAAAATTTTAATTTTTCATGATTTGTATCCTCTTTAAAATTCAAATAATGAGTGAGAATTTTTGGGTCAGAACCAACAGCTTTTCCATTACTATTTTCTCCATAAAAGACCTTAAAACTAGCACAAGCATCATTATAAATCTTGACAATATTAGAGGAAACAAATAATACAAAATGTCCGCACCAACAATCAATTTCATCTAACAATTCATCCTCATTCAATGCTAAAACTCTTTGCGTTAAATTTTGCTCTTCTATCTTATCATAAGCATGAAATGCATAGCCAAGTAAAATGACTGTTTTTTGCTCATTTGTACTTTTACAATAATCTAAGTTAGTATCAAAATAAAGATGAAAAGAGGAAAAAGGTGTTTCGCTCCAATTATTAGAAACAGTTATTTCTTTTTCCGTAAGAATATACTGATTCTTAAACATTCTAAAAAGCCCTATTTACCCCAAATACCCATCTAAATTGGAAGAAATTATCATTGGTAGCTGGTGGTTTATTCAAAAATAAAGGCATATCTAATCTAATAGTAAGTGGCTTTACCATGTCTAATGCCCCCCAATTATTAAAGGAATAAGCCAATCCAAAACCGGCATCTGCTCTTAATTCATTGAAAGAACTCAACAAATCTTCCATCTTTAAGTTTTCGCTTGTAATTACCCCAGCATCCGCAAAGGCATAATAAGTAAGACCTAATTGCGTGAATTCATAAGGTAAATAATTAGTAAAATCAATCTCAGTACTGATAGAAGCACCACTTGTTCCCATATATCCGAAATCTGTAATTACGCCATTATCATCAAATTCTGGAGCTAAATAGCCAGCATAACCTCTTAAATTCAATCCTCCTCCCGCATGGAAAAAGTTGGTAGTATAATCATAACCCATCCAATCGTTAGGAAAAAATCCAGTAGCTCTAGTGAATTTGTTACCCATCAAATTTTCAGGGTTTGCCCCAGCCAAATAAAGTTTGGATTCTGCTGCCCAATTCGTTCCGCTACCAAACTGAAAATAAGTTCTGTTTTTTATTTTAAGTTTTCCTTTCTTGCTATTGCTTATCGAACTCAAACTAAATAAATTATAATCGTATTCGCTACCCATTGCTGAGTTCTTGATTTCAAACATTAGTTTTCCTTTCCCCGATTTAATTTTGTAGTTGTATTCATAGCTAAAATCAATTCGATTATTTAGTTTGCTTACTCCCCAATGCTCAGGTAGAAGCAAATAATTCAAATCGCTATTTTCTGGGCGATACATACTTAAAAGCTTAATGCTAAATTTAGCTTTTTTGCTAGAAGTAGATTTGCTCAAAGCTAATTGATTGCTGTAAAGCCCCGCTAAAGATTGTGTGCCAAAAGAAACCCTAGAATTTGCAGAAATTTTATCCAAATTAGTATTGTAATTCAATCGGTAAGAAATAGCATCATACATGTTTTTATCTTTTACATCCTCTTTTTGCAAAAAGCCAGTATTCATCCAAACTGTTGCATCATACAAATGATGATGATTCTTATAACCACCATTGGTATGCAATCCAATTTTCACTCCATCATAAGCATTCCACCAAATATCTGGTCGGAATTTCATTTCATAATTTCTCCAATCTGGATATTTCCAAAGTTTAGTGTCATAGCTATATTTCACAGGAAATTTATACGAATTATCTAGCATATAAGCATCCGCCAACCTATCTGTTGGGTCAATAATTACATTTTTAATTCCTGTTGGAATTTTCACTCTCGCAAAGTAGTTCGGATTTAATTTGTCCCAGCCGTGCCATTTGCTAAGCACAATTGCATCCGTATTTTTTACAAACCAATTATTCGGAATATGAAAATCGTACTCTTTTCCATTATTTGCAATTACCCTTAAATCTATTGGCATTTGCATTCTGCTTTTTCTTTCCAACTCAATAGCGAAATAATCACTTCCTAAATCAGTTACATTTTCAATACTATAATCAATTCGTTTTGTAGTTTCTAGCCACTGATCAAAAAACCAATTCAAATCTACTTTGGTGTACTGAATAATTGCATCTCTAAAATCATCAATATATGGGTGGGCAATTTTCCAAGTTCCGAAATAATGTTGCATGGCTTCCAAGAAAAGTTCATCTCCTAATACATATTGTAAATTATACAGCATACTTGCCGTTTTGTAATACACATGCCGATAGCCACCGCCATGCCTAAGTGCGCCATTAAACCCATCAGAATGAGTGGAAATCACAGGGTCGTTATATTTTGTGGCATCACTGATGTAGGCATAATACACTCTGCTATCAATTGCTTTGGTTGGCTCTGTGTGTTTTGCTCTATATTTGTTCCAGCTTTTATCTTTTACTAGATATTCTCCATCAATTTTTATCAATCCCCAAGCAGTAAGAAACTGAGTAAAACCCTCATCTAAAAGAGCTCTGTAAGTTTCATTATTCCCTACTTGCCCAAAAAACCAATTGTGCCCAATTTCATGCACCAAAAGTCCTCTATAACCAGGGTCTGAACCACCATCAAGCGTAAGCATTGGGTATTCCATTCCATCACGAGCATCTGCTACAATCATTTTATGGTAAGTGTACATTCCAAAATCTTCTGAGAAAACCTGAATGACTTTAGCGGCATATTCTGCAGCATTTTGCCAATATGCAGCATGTGGCTCTTGTGCTAAGGCATAGCAAACTTTATCCTTCCACCAAGCTTCTCCAATCCTATAAGTTGGGTCGGCCGTAAAGGCGAAATCATGCACATTTTCCGCATGAAATTTCCAAGTTTTTCTTTCCGTAGGATTATATTCTGTAATAATAGATGGAGGGGAATTCCATGGTTTATCAGCAAAGTTTTTAATATCTAATTTTTCTCTTAATTCTTTTGGTAGAACCTCTTCTCTATTTTGTAAAAATCCGGTAGCGCCCACCACATAATTGGAGGCGAAAGTAAGCTCCACATCATAGCATCCAAAATCGCCATAAAATTCTCTTCCCAAATGCTGATCGGTAGTCCAACCAAATTTTGCATCATAAACTGAAATTCTTGGGTACCAATGCACACCATCAAAATGCTTGTTTCCAAAAGCATCAAAAGTTTTCATTCTTCTTCTTACTCCTCCAGAATCAAAATAAGTTTTGAATTTTATTTTGAAAGTTGCCCTTTCTTTTGAATTTAAGGTAGAAGGCAAAAATACCTTCAATATAGTATTGTCAAGTACGGTTTTTACTTTTTGTCCGTTTACAAAAATTTCATCAATTACAGTTCCCAGTTTTTCGGATTCATATTTTCCATATTTCGGATTTTTCCCATTTTCTTTTTGCAACTCATCCAAATAAGAATCTGGCTGAAAAGCATTTTGGTACAAATGGAAATAAACAAAATCCAGTTTATCAGGAGAGTTATTCCAATAAGTTAGGGTTTCATCTCCAGAAATAATATCGGTAGTTTCATCAATATTTGCTTTAATTCTATAATGCACATCTTGCTGCCAATAAGCAGAATGAGGCATTTTATTTTGCCAATAATTTGGATTGTCGGCATTTCTGTAAGTGTTTGGTGCTTGCAAAGGATTGTATTTTTCCTGAGCAAAAACTATTACAGAAGTAAGTAAAAGTAAGGTAGTTAGTGTTTTTTTCATAAGAATTATTTTGGGTTGCGAATTTACAATTCTAATTCGGAATTTTCACTTTTTTGCTTAGCATTTGAAATACTTGCATTTAACTCAAATCCTGTAAGTAATATAATGGAGTTAAAATACATCCAAATTAAAATAATCATTAAAGTCCCAATTGAGCCATAAATCTTATTGTATTGCGAAAAATGATTAATATAATAATTAAAGCCAATTGATGTAATTATAATAAAGATTGTAGCAAAAATAGTTCCTGGCGTAAAGAGTTTCCACTTGCTTTTTTGGGCTGGTCCCAGATGAAATAAAATAGATATTCCAAAAAAGAGCATCAATAGTAAAGAAAGCCATTTCCCATATAAAATAAGCTCCCCTGCATTATCAGAAATAAGCTCAAACTCAGTAAGATAATTAACAGCTACTTTCCCAAAAATAATAGAGCTAATTGCAATAATTAGCATTGCAGAAAGTAAAAGAGTAAGTCCTAATGATAATAGTCTTTGCTTAATAAGTGGGCGACTTTCTCTAATGTGATAGGAAGCATTAAATGCTTCAATTAATGAGTTAATTCCATTTGTTGAGAAATATAAAGCCAAAATAAAACCAACAGAAAGCAATCCTCCTCTGGGATTATTAATAATATCATCCAAAGTAGCAAAAGTAATTTCATTTGTTGATGGTGGCAAAACGGTGGATAAAAGTTCCATTAAAGTTTCTTGCAAACCCTCAATTGGAATGTATGGAATAAGGGTAAAAAACACTATGATGGACGGAAAGAATGCTAAGAAAAAATTAAATGCAAGAGAGGATGCTCTTGTAGTAATTGCGCCTTCCATTAGTCCTTTCCAGAAGAAAATAGCTACATCATAAATGCTGAGTTCTGCAAAACCAATTGGTTTTATTTGCTGTGCAATATTTTTGATGAAATTCATTTTATGGCTTTTAAACTTAAATCAAAATTCAAAACTGTATGCGTTAAAGCCCCAACAGAAATAAAATCAACTCCACATTTTGCGTATTCGGAAATTGTTTTTTCCGTAATTCCTCCACTTGATTCAGTTTGGCATCTGCCAGCAATTATTGCAACTGCTTCTTTTGTAGTTTCATAATCAAAATTATCTAATAAAATTCGTTTTATTCCACCTTCAGTAAGTATTTGATTTACCTCATCAATACTTCTTGCTTCCACTATAATTTCTAAGTTTTTATTTTTCTCTTTTAGGTATTTTTTGGTTTTGAGAATCGCCTCAGGAATTCCACCAGCAAAATCAATATGATTGTCTTTTATCATAATCATATCGAAAAGTCCAAATCTATGATTTTCTCCACCACCAATTTTTACTGCCCATTTTTCAATAGTTCTATTTAGGGGAGTAGTTTTTCTAGTATCTAATAATTTGCAATTAGTTCTAGAAATCAATGAATTTAGGTAAGCAGTTTTGCTAGCAATTGCACTCATATGTTGCATGCAATTTAGCACTAAGCGTTCAGCAGTAAGTATTGATATTGAGTTTCCTTCTACTACAAAAGCAATGTCGCCAAATTTTACTCTATCCCCATCATTTAAATTTTGCTTTATTTTTAAAGAGGAATCCACCTGATTAAAAATCATTTTTCCAAGTTTAATTCCTGCAATAATTCCGTTATCTTTTACTAAAAGCTGTGCTTTGCTTTTTGCGCCTTTTGGAATACTCGCCAAAGAAGTGTGGTCACCATCTCCCACATCCTCTTTTAAAGCATTTGTTATGAACTTTTTTAATTCCGTTTCGGTTGTCAAAATTCAAATAGTTAATTTCGCCAAAAATACAAAAAATGAAGATTGTATTACTCACTATAGGAAAGACATCAGAAAAGTATTTGATTGAAGGTATTCAGGCCTATCAAAAAAGGCTGAAACATTATACTAACTTTGAGATTATGGAGATTCCAAACATTAAGAATACCCAGAATCTTTCCAAACAGGAATTGATGAAAAAAGAAGGAGTGCTAATTCTAAAACAGCTGCAAAATTCCGATTATTTAGTGTTGTTGGATGAAAAAGGAAAAGATTTTTCTTCTATAGAATTTTCTCAAAAATTACAAACTTGGATGTTAGGCGGTAAAAAAAGATTGGTATTTGTTGTGGGTGGAGCTTATGGGTTTTCAGAAGAAATCTATAAAAAAGGAAATGAAAAAATAGCTTTATCAAAAACGACTTTCTCGCATCAAATGGTGCGACTATTTTTTGTGGAACAAATTTACAGAGCTTTTACAATTTTGAAAAACGAACCTTATCATCATGAGTGAGAATAGTTGGTGGTTGTTAGTAATGAGATGAAAGATAATTTGATGATGTGATAATGAATGTAGCAATTAAAAATAGATATGAGTAGAGAGATATTAGTATTGAGACAACAGACAACTGCCCACATACCACAGAAAAAGAAAATGACTAGTCAAATAGGAACAAGCCAATAGCTAATAGCCAGAACCCAAAACCAATGAACCCAACTTATGCAGATGTAATTTTACCACTTCCTGTTAAAGGAAGTTTTACTTATGCTGTGCCTGCAAATGCTGATTTGAGCATTGGGCAAAGAGTGGTGGTTCAGTTTGGAAGTAGAAAATTATACTCAGCAATTGTACTTAAAATTCATGGTAAAAAACCAAAAGAATACAAGGCAAAAGAGCTTTTAGCAATTTTAGAAGAAGCACCTTTGGTGAATAAAAAACAATTGCAATTTTGGCAGTGGATTGCCGAATATTATATGTGTAATTTGGGAGATGTTATCAGTGCTGCATTGCCTTCTTCTTTTAAGTTAGCAAGTGAATCTAAAATAATAATTCAAGCTGATTTTGATGGAGATTTGGAAGGATTGACTGAAAATGAAACCGCCATTGTACATGCTCTTTTGCATCAAGAGGAGTTGCTTGTTGGGGATATTATTTCCCTTATAAATAATAAAAGTGTTTTTGCAGTCCTTAATGAATTAATTCGGAAAGAAGTAGTGCAAATAAAAGAAGAATTGCATGATAAATACAAAGAAAAAGTTATTAGAATTGTAGAATTGGTAATTGATGATTTTGATGGTAAATTAACTCAAAAACAAGAACAATTGCTTGTGCATTTTTCTGATTTGAAAATAAAATTTCCAAAGAAAAAATGGACTGTAGCAGATTTGCTAAAAAAAGCAAAAGTAAGTAGGGGAGTTTTAGATGCCTTAGTAAAAAAAGAGGTTTTGAAAATAGAACTTCAAAGTGTAAGTCGCCTTTTAAATGACTATAAAAAAACTGCCCCACCAAAAGAATTAACCAAAGCACAGCAAAAAGCATACAGCAAAATAAAAGAAGGATTTAAAAAGCAGAAAGTTTGCCTTTTGCATGGAGTAACTTCCTCTGGAAAAACAGAAATTTACATCCAACTGATTCAGGAACAATTAGATAAAGGGAAACAGGTTTTGTACCTTTTGCCAGAAATCGCACTTACTACTCAAATCATTAATCGATTGAGAAAACATTTTGGAAATAAAGTGGGCGTTACGCATTCTCACCTTAATAATTCTGAAAGGGCAGAGGTGTGGAAAGCAGTGCAAGAAAAAGATAAAAATAAAGTGCAATATCCTATTATGTTGGGGGCTCGTTCTGCACTTTTTTTACCATTTGATAATTTAGGACTTGTGATAGTAGATGAGGAACATGATCCTTCCTACAAACAACAGCAGCCAGCCCCAAGATATCATGCCAGAGATGCAGCAATTTACTTGGCAAATATTCATCAATCGCAACTGCTTTTGGGCTCTGCTACTCCTGCTTTAGAAAGTTATAATAATGCCCAAGAAGGCAAGTATCATTTGGTGGAATTAAATAGCAGATATCAGGATTTGGAACTTCCAAAAATTGATTGTATTGACATCAAAAAAGCACACAATAAAAAACAAATGCAAGCCCAATTTTCTCCTAAATTGTTAGATAAAATCAAAGTAACAATTGAGAATGGAAAGCAAGTTATTTTGTTTCAAAATAGGAGGGGGTATTCTCCCGTTTTAAGTTGCACTTCTTGTGCTTTTACGCCAAATTGCAAACATTGTGATGTGAGTTTGACCTATCATAAATTGCAAAATCAAATAAAATGCCACTATTGTGGATATACTGAAGATATTCCAGAATCATGCCCAGAATGTAGTGCTAAGGATTTTGATAGTAAAGGGTTTGGGACTGAACAAATACAGGAAAGCTTGAATGCTTTGCTTCCTGAAGCAACTATTAGTAGAATGGATTATGATACCACCAGAAAAAAATATGCTCACCAGGAAATTATTAGAGAATTTGAGCAAGGAAGAGTTGATGTTTTGGTAGGAACACAAATGGTAACCAAAGGTTTGGATTTTGATAATGTGGCTGTGGTTGGAATTTTGAATGCCGATAATATGCTACACTATCCTGATTTTAGAGCATATGAAAGAGCTTTCCAGCTGATGATGCAAGTAGCAGGCAGGGCAGGAAGAAAAGGAAAACAAGGAACAGTTTTGCTACAAACTTATAATGAAAACCATGAGGTAATTCAGCTTTTGAAAGCTCATGATTTTAAACAGTTTTATACTGAGCAAATAGAAGAAAGAAAATTATTTAACTACCCACCATTTAGTAAGCTTATAGCAATTACATTGAAACATAAGGATAAAAATAGATTAGATAAAGCTTCTGTTCAGCTAGCAAGCCAAATGCGAAAAAGTTTTGGAAGTAGAGTTTTGGGGCCAGAATACCCAGCTATTTCTAGAATTAGAAATTACTATCATAAAGATATTTTATTGAAAATAGAACAAAAAGCATCCGTAAAAAAAGCGAAAACAATTCTTAATAGTATTATTGAAAGCTTACAAGAACAAAAAGATTTCCGTTCAGTTCGTATTATATTGGATGTGGATAGATAAAAGATAATGTAACAATATGCAAATTTGATAATGTACTAATGAGAGGGAAGCAGTTATATAGTTATAATTTTACAAAAGTGCCCATTAAGGCATGACAGGATTACAAAATACAGTAAAGGAATTTACTTCTTAGAAATTGAAACTAATATTATAATAGATTGCTATATACTAGTTTTAGTACAGACTTTAGAAACTCCCAACAGCATTATATTAATTCAAAATGAAGGGTGTTTACATCAAACATAACATCAATATAGCTAATTTCTTTTTCCTTTATAAACTTTGTAATCATCTCGTTTTCTTCATATTTATTTTTAATTGAGTTGAGAAACCTCTCTGCATGTTTGTTGTTATGTTTTGGGTTTTTCTTAAAAGATAAATACAAAATATATTCTATCAAAAAATTAGAATTTTCATCATAATTTAGCTTAGCTAAATCTGTAGAAAACCACCTAGCACATTTTTTATATTGTTTGTTATAAAAGTAAGTTAAAAAAATATAGAATTCCAAAACTAATCTTTTATGAGATGTGAATTCTTCTTGAATTGATAAGTATATTTTAATATTTTGTATTACTACTTTTTCAGATTTTTTATATTCTTTTTTAGCTAAGTGCAAATGAAGTTTGAAAATAAAAACAGATATAAATATACTGTTATTAATAGTTGTATTTTTAGTTTTTATTGAATTTAAAACGGTAATATATTTCTTTGCTTCATTATAGTTTTGTAGTGAAAATGCAGAATCGATAATATTTATAATAGAAATATAAAAATTTGGAGAATCTTCTTTATTGTAAAGTTTTAAAAGTTCCATTTTTTCAATTAATAAATCGTGTTTTTTTTGATGATTACTATGATACCAATGATAGTTTAACAATACAGATAAATAAGAATTTGCAGATATAAAATCGGTAGTGTGCAGAAACTTCTGTTCTACATCTGTTATTAAGTTTTCAATAAATTTATCGTTTCCTACTGATTTATGAGAAGAAAGAACAGAAGCTAAATTATCCGAATTATAAAAGTAAGACTGCTGTAAAATAATTTGATTTGCTTGTAGTATATCTTCTTGCATTTGTTTTAATTCCTTATCTCTGCCAGAATCATTAGAGGAACTTACTATATAGGATTTGTATCGATACACAATTAATAACAAATCGTTAAATCCATATTTTTTACATTCTTTTATAAGGCGAGTAATGTCTTTTTTTAGTTTTTTAATAAGTCCTTTCTGTAAATAGATAGGCAAGAAATTTACTTGTTCTGATAACTTTATTCTTTTGTCCTTTTGTTTTCGAAACTGAACTAAATAAAACATGCACTTTTGAAACAATCTGTGTTTTTTTATAGCGAAATTGTTTGACAAGGAATTATCTTGAAAGTAAATTAAAACTGTTTGTTCGTTATACGAGTTTTGTTTACTAATATAAGAAAATAAATCAGAGTATTCTTTACACTTTTCCTTTTTAAGATTAGATATAACATACCTTTTCTCCATTTTGGAGAGAGCATGAATTAAATCGAATAAATCAGTATTATTTTCTTTCATAAGAAAGTTTTAGAAAGTAAAAGTATGAAAAAAATAATTAATAAATAAGACAAATATCATATTTTATAAAAAAAGTAAAACTTAATTTTGAACAATTAAAAATAAAAACCTAAATATTATATTATGAAAAAAATTTATCAAATTTTAACACTGGCACTTCTATTAGTGTGGAGCCAAAATGCTGTGGGACAATACCCATGCGGAGCTGGTTCAATTGACATAGTAACTAACGATATAAACAATACCAATGTAGGAGAAATTTACTATCAAGCTTCTGGTATGTGTTTAGCTCCTAATCCTTTGCCTAATTGGGTATCCACAAATATAACTGCAAGTTCTGGAGATATTGGAGTGTCATTTGACATTTCTAATACTACTAACTATCCAATTGAGATTCAACAGATTGAAGGTAGTTCTTATAGCGGAACAGTTAGCAATACTTGTAAGTTATATACAAAATCGGGTAGTGGAAGTGGGTATGGTTCCCAACTAGCAAGTGGTACTTATAGTGGATGGACTTATGTAACTCAACAAACTAATTCTATCTCAGTATCAGGAGATGCGTTATTAACTGGGTTAAGTTTCGCAATTCCAGCTAATAGTACTGTTTCTTTTTATCTGGAAAACTCTCAATATATTAAATTAAATACTAGTACTCCTTCCAATGGAACAACTATTGCAAGTGACAATACAATACAAGTAAAAAGTAATGGATATGTAGCTTATGGATATTGGAGTAACTCTTACTACTCATATGGTGGGTTTGATGGGACTATTGGATATACTACTCTTTATGAGTCTCAATCATTTACAACATATAATTGGGTGTATCCAGATGGTTCTACCACTACTATTAACGCTCCAATAGGTAGTATATCAGGTCTATCTTCAGGGAATTATACGGTAACAGCTTCTGGTTGTAATGGAAACCAGAGTTGTACTATTACTGAGACAATTTTTGTTGGTAACATAATAGCAGGATGTACTGATTTAACCGCTTTTAACTACAATGCAAACGCTACTGTAGATGATGGTAGTTGTATTCCTATAATTAACGGATGTATAGATGCATTATATTTAGAATATAACCCAATAGCAAATACAAGTGATAATAGCTGTAGTGTATTAATAGTAGAAGGTTGTGTTGATGCAACAGCATGTAATTACAATAGTAATGCTAATACAAATAATAATAGCTGTGTGTATTCTACTACAAATGTTGATACCACTTTTATAAGTTATGATTATGATAACGACCCTAACTATTATTCTGAAGCAAGTGATTTTGTTGAGTATAATGGGGAATTATATTTTTCAGGAGAAGAATTTTCTCAACTGGGAAATAAACAATTAATGAAACTAAGTCCTTGGGGTACAGTCTCAATGGCAGCCCAAATATGTAATACATGTAATGCTGACCCTGCAAACTTAACAGTTTATAATGGGTCGTTATACTTTTCGGCTAATGATGGAACAAATGGCAAGGAACTATGGAAGTATGATGGCACTACTGAAACTATGGTAGCTGAATTTAATAATAGTTAATCTTGGTCTGGTAGCTATCCTTCTGATTTTACAGAGTATGATAACGATTTGTATTTTACTGCAAATGATGGAACAAATGGCACGGAATTATGGAAATATGACGGGAACTCAGTAAGTATGGTGGCTGATTTGAATCCTGGATCCAGTAATTCATACCCTTCTGATTTAACTGTTGTTGGGAATATCTTAGTGTTTGCTGGATACACGCAAAACTCAGGAGATGAGCCTTATATGTATGACGGCAACACAATAAGCATACTTACTGATATTAACCCAGGACCTAATGGTTCTTACCCTTCCGGTTTTACAGAGTATGATAACGATTTATATTTTTCTGCTGAGGGTAATGATGGTGAGTTAGAGTTGTATAAATATAGTAATGGAGTTGTAACACAAGTTGTAGATATTTTGTCAGGACAGTCATCTTTTGTTAGTAATTTACAACTCTATAATGGATCCTTATATTTTAGAGCATTACCTTATGTAGGTGCGCCATTAAACCTTAATACCCTATATAAATACAACACTCAATCTGGCCTTACATCATTTAGTAATGTAGAAGTGGGCAATGAACCTTTTCAGGAGTATAAAGGTAATTTGTATTTTTCTGGCAGAATGGATGGTAACAGCAATGACATGAATTTATTAGTCTTAAATAGTTCAGATATTACTACTTATGTTGAAGTGGGTGTATGGGCAAATACAGCTGACTATAGGCCACATGGTCCAGAGGATTTAATGGTTTATAATAATAAATTATTCGGGTCTCATCTTACTGATGGATACAGTAGTGATATGTTTAGTTACAGTATAAATAATACTTGTGTTTCTGGCTGTACGGATTCAACAGCATCTAACTATAATGCAAATGCAACAAATAATGATAGTTCTTGTGTGTACCCCTGTTTATTAAATGAGGTTATTTTAGTAATGACGGATTCTTATGGTGATACTTGGAACGGGGGTTATTTAACAATTGATGGTGTTAATTATGATGGTTCGGGATTATGGATTGGAGCAGGAGGGAATGTTTCAGAAAGCATCTCAATAACTATTTGTATTGATTTAACTCAATGTATTGATGTTATTTATACTGCTGGTTCTTGGTCTTCTGAAAATTCTTGGGTTATTACAGATGCATCAGGTGTTGTATTAGCATCAGGGGGCAATAATTCAGATCAAGTTGGTAACTGTTTCGTACAAGTTGATGGTTGCATGGATAGTACCGCTTGTAATTATAATGCTGCTGCAAACACTTCAGATAGTTCGTGTACTTATGCTGTAAATTATTACGATTGTAATGGAGTTTGTATAAATGATACAGATGGAGATGGTGTTTGTGATGAAAATGAAATAGCGGGTTGTACAGATTTAACAATGTTTAATTATAACCCATTAGCAACAGATGATGACGGAAGTTGTATAGCTGTTTTGTTAGGTTGCATGGATAGTACTATGTTTAACTATAATGCTGCTGCCAATACAGATGATGGTAGTTGTGTTGCTATTGTAAATGGTTGTATGGATAGTATCGCTTGTAATTATAATGCTAGTGCAAATACTTCAGATAGTTCGTGCACTTATGCTGTAACTTATTACGATTGTAATGGAAATTGTTTAAATGATTCGGATGGAGATGGAGTTTGTGATGAAAATGAAATAGCGGGTTGTACAGATAGTACAGCTACTAACTATGATGCAATAGCTACTGATGATGATGGTAGTTGTACTTATGTAACGATTTGTGCTGATGCGCCAACAGGCTTGTATGGATATGATGTTATTGATACCAGAGCAAAAATTCATTGGG